>JBIPMU010000156.1:0-4174 GCA_044377205.1 Chitinophagales bacterium
AATTTTGAAGAAGCTAAACAATTAATGTTTGAAATTGCTAAAAATCTTGGACTTTCAACTATAGTTGCATCTAATGAATAAAAAAGTAATTTGTGTATCTGGGCCTACAGCAGTGGGAAAAACGGCTTTTGCTATTGAACTAGCACAAAAATATCATACCGAAATTATCTCTTTTGACAGCCGTCAAATCTACAAAGAATTGAATATTGGTGTGGCACGCCCGTCAAACGAAGAATTACAAGCCGTTTCCCATCATTTTATTGCAAATAAATCTATTCAAGTACCATTCACGGTCAATGACTATGAAAAAGAAGTTTTAGCTTTGATTAAAAAAATATTTGAAGAAAAAGATACTCTTGTATTATGCGGTGGAACAGGATTGTACCTCAATGCCATTCGATTTGGGCTAGATGAAATGCCCGAAATTTCAAACGAAATTAGAGCAAAAGTGGATACTGAATTAGCGTCTCAACCTATCGAAATTATTCAAGAAAAAGTAAAAAAAATAGACCCTGAATCGTATGAATCGATGGATATTTTAAATAATAGACGATTACAGCGTGTATTAGAGATTTTTTACGCCACAGGCAAAAAATGGAGCGATTTCAAGACCTTTGAACCAAAAAAAAGACCCTTTGTAATAGAAAATATCGTACTGAATAGAAAGCGAAAAGAACTCTACAGCCGAATAGACCAGCGAGTAGATCAGATGATCGAAATGGGCTTGGAACAAGAAGTGAAGTGCCTTCTCCCTTATTTTCATCTCAATGCTTTGAACACAGTAGGCTACAAAGAATGGTTACCCTTTTTTGAAAACGAAACGTCCAAAGAGGAAGTTATTGACAAAATCAAACAACATTCTCGAAATTACGCAAAAAGACAAGTCACGTGGTTCAAGAAATTTTGTACCAATGACACTTGGATAGAATTTTAATTATTTTCTTAAAATATTTGTAACTTTGCGATCGTATGGAAGTGAATCCAAAAAAAGAACTTTTTGAGCTAAATAATGAAGAAAAAGACATAGACAAGGCGCTACGTCCCAAGCGTTTGACGGATTTTACAGGTCAGGAACAGTCCATTCAAAATTTAGAGATATTTATCCAAGCCGCCAAACAGCGTTCTGAAGCATTGGACCACGTTCTTTTGCATGGCCCTCCCGGATTAGGCAAGACTACGCTCTCAAATATTATCGCATCCGAATTGGATGTTAACATAAAAATAACTTCAGGTCCTGTTCTTGAAAAACCGGGCGATTTAGCTGGATTGCTTACCAATCTTCAAGACCACGACGTGCTTTTTATCGATGAAATTCACCGATTGAGTCCTGTGGTAGAAGAATATTTATATTCCGCCATGGAAGACTACAAAATAGATATCATGATAGATACAGGCCCTAATGCTCGTTCGGTTCAAATTTCCCTCAATCCCTTTACGTTGATTGGCGCTACTACACGTTCGGGCTTGCTTACTTCGCCGCTCAGAGCGCGATTTGGGATCAATATCCGTATGGAATATTACACATTAGAAGTATTGGCAGGCATTATTACGCGTTCTTCACAATTGCTCCAGACCGAAATTGAACCCAAAGCCGCTATTGAAATTTCTCGCAGAAGCAGAGGCACGCCTCGTATTGCCAATTTATTACTCAAACGCGTGCGTGATTTTGCACAAATCAAAGGCGATGGGAAAATTAACTATGAAATTGCGAAATTTGCTTTAGACGCTTTGCATGTTGACGAATTTGGATTGGACGAAATGGATAACCGTATTCTCACTACATTGATAGATAAATTCAAAGGAGGGCCCGTTGGGCTCAATACCATAGCTACCGCTGTGGGCGAAGAACCAGGGACTATAGAAGAAGTATACGAACCATTCTTGATTCAAGAAGGATTTATCAATAGAACTGCACGAGGTCGCGAAGCTACCGAAAGAGCCTATACACACCTAGGCAAGCGACCACCCGCTATTCAAAACACATTATTTGATCAATAGAATTATATAAATGGCAACATTATTAATCCTTGCTACGGCATTATTTTCATTTTACTGCTTCCAAAATCCAATGTTTGTTGAAAAATATTCTTTCAAACCCTATCGTATTCAACGATATGGTGAATATTATCGATTCATTACTCATGGTTTTATTCATGCTGATTTTTCACATTTGTTATTCAACATGCTCACACTCTATTTTGTAAAAGATGCTACAGAAGGTATTTTTTCGCCATTTTTCATCTTATTTTATTTTTTGGCGCTTATAGCCTCTGCACTCCCAGATTATTTCATCAACAAAAACAATCCTTATTACGACTCTATAGGTGCAAGTGGCGCTGTGGCAGCTAGCTTATTTGCTTTGGTACTATTTGATCCTTGGGGTATGGTGTATATTTACTTCATTATTCCCGTATATTTTATCCTTTTGGCGATATTCTATATTGGATACTCATACTATATGGGAAAAAACGGTCGCGACAATATTGGACATCGTGCTCATCTCACAGGTGCAATCTTTGGGATAATAGCCACTATTTTATATCGCCCTGAATCCATTCAAATATTCATTCAATCTTTACTTAATCCACCGTTTCTAAGGTAATTTTTTTATTTATTTTCTAGTTATCCACATTGTTATATTTTAATGAAAATATTTGATAAAAAACGCGTATATTTGTAAGTTGTTTTTTAATAAAAGACTAAATAAATACATGAGCGAAAATCAAGTAAAAGAAATAGAAGAACAAAATGGTAATTATGGCGCGGATAGTATTCAAGCGCTCAAAGGACTAGAAGCCGTAAGGATTCGTCCGGGAATGTATGTTGGAGGTACAGATAGCAGGGCATTGCATCATCTCGTAAATGAGGTTTTAGATAACTCTATCGACGAGGCTTTGGCTGGCTATTGCTCTGAAATTACAACAAGTATTTTGGAAGATGGCTCTATCTCTATCAAAGACAATGGTAGAGGGATTCCTACCGGGATTCAAAAAGATTCGGGAAGAAGTGCATTGGAGCTTGTAATGACAGAGTTGCACGCGGGAGGAAAATTTGACAAAAACAGTTATAAAGTTTCGGGAGGATTGAACGGTGTGGGGGTTTCGTGTGTGAATGCGTTGTCTTCGCATCTTACCGCTATAGTTCATAGAGATGGGAAAATATTCCAACAAGAATATAGCTGCGGAAAGCCTTTGTATGATGTAAAAGAAACAGGTGTAGCGGAAGATACAGGAACTACGGTTATTTTCCAGCCCGATGCTACTATATTTGACACTACGGAATTTAGATACGATGTTTTGGCCAATAGAATGAAAGAACTTTCATTTTTGAATAAAGGCGTAAAATTGATTTTGGAAGACCGTAGGACGAAAGATGAGAACGGCGAACATAGAAGAGAAACCTATTTAAGTGAAAAAGGCTTGGTAGATTTCGTTAATTATTTAGATAGAAGTAGAGTGCCTCTTTTGCAAAGCCCAATTCATATAACAGGTGAAAATGAGGGTGTTGTAGTAGAAGTAGCCTTCCAATACAACGATAGTTATTCAGAAAATATATTTTCATTTGCCAATAATATCCAAACTTTGATGGGAGGAACGCACGTAGGGGGATTCAAAAGAGCTATTTCTAAGTGTTTGAAAGATTATGGCGATAAAAACAAATTGTTTGACAAACTGAAAGTAACGCTATCGGGTGAAGACTTTAGAGAAGGTCTCACTGCTGTGGTATCGGTAAAAGTACCTAATCCACAGTTCCGAAGCCAGACTAAAGATGAATTGAGCAATCAAGAAGTAACAACCGTAGTTTCTCAAGCGGTAGCTAAAGTTTTGGATTATTATTTAGAAGAAAATCCAAAAGAGTCCAAAATCATTATTGAAAAAGTAATGATAGCGGCAAATGCAAGACATGCAGCGAAAAAAGCAAGAGAACTTGTACAACGTAAAACGGTTTTAACAGGAAGTGGATTGCCAGGAAAATTGGCTGACTGCTCTGAAAAAGACCCCGGAAAAAGTGAGATATTCCTTGTAGAGGGAGACTCGGCGGGTGGTACAGCCAAAACAGGTAGAGATAGAAAGTTTCAAGCGATTATGCCCTTGAGAGGAAAAATCCTCAACGTGGAAAAAGCGATGGAACATAAAATATATGAAAATGAAGAGATTCGTAATATTTTTACGGC
>JBIPMU010000157.1:0-4157 GCA_044377205.1 Chitinophagales bacterium
AAATGGTTTATTTATTTTGAACTGCATGATAGTATGATGTTCTTCATAAATCATGAATTGAATATTGCAAAACATTTTAAGAGAAAGGGATACCATGCCTCGTTTCATGCCGAGTTCTTCTGTTATGTCTTTTATAGATTTATTTGGATTCGCCAATACATAATCTAGTATATGAAGCCTATTTTTATTTGACAAAATTTTTAAAATAGTATGTATTCTCAATATGGCATTATAATTTGTGGAAAGAAGATTAGCAGAAGTCATAGCATCAAATTCTACTTTTTTTGACGATGAAATACTTGAAGCTAAAGTAATGAGTTTACAAACCTCTGATTTATGTGTACTGTAGAAAATAGTTCGGCCTTCTCTACGAGTTTTCAAAAATCCTGCTTTTCTCAATATAGCTATAAACTGACTGGTTATTGCTTGGTCAAATCCTGCTATTTTTGTTAAATCGCTTACATTAATCTCTGGTTGTGCATCAATAAGATTGAAAAAATACAAACGATGCTTGTTTAGCAGCGAACGAACTTTTAAAAATGTTTTTCTATACTTTGTCAATAAACTGGGAGATATCATCATAAATTTGTTTTTACATAATTATTAATGATATAATTAGGTTCAAAAAGTCTGATGTCTTTAAAGTCTGAAGCTAGGAATATTATATAGGCTTTCTCACACATATTTTTTGCATTCAATATGGGGATTTCTTGAAAATCAGTATTTTTTACAAGGGAAGAATTCCCTATGTTGTTGGCTATGTTCTCTATATTTTCAAAGGAATCAAATGTGGAGTCAATTATCGAATTCCCATTTGTATCGCAGTAAGTATAGTAGAAATTATTTCGTCGGGCGTCAAGAAGCAAAAAACAATTTTGTGAAGGAAATTGTTGCTTTTGAAGTGCAATGCAATGCTCTTTGAGTCCATCTATTGCTATAAAAGGAATTTTAAGCGCAAAACAAAGTCCTTTTGCTGTACTTGAAGCTACACGAAGCCCTGTAAAAGATCCAGGCCCTTGATTGATAGCCACAGCAGCTAATTCTTGAAATGAGATTTTAGTTTCATCCATACATTGCTGTATTGCCAATGTTATATTTTTTGCGTGGCTTTGTTTCTCCGATTCGATATAAGAATAGATACATTCGCCATTTTTTGATAATGCTATAGACAGCATTTCTGTGGCTGTTTCAATACAAAGAATATATATAGTTTTTTCTGACATGGTACAAAAGTATTGCAAAAAGACTAAACTTGAGCCTTTTTCTAACTATTTAACATTTTATAATTTTTTGATAGGAATAATGAAATTTTTAAGATAATTTAGAAGTGATATAGTGTAAATAAATTAGATTTGCACAAAAGAAATTCAGAATGAAAATCATTTGTATAGGAAGAAATTATGCCGAACATGCCGAAGAATTGGGTAATGAAGTGCCTAGTGATATGGTAATTTTTCTAAAACCCAATACCGCACTTAACCCTAATAAAGAGAAATGGTTTTTGCCTAATTTTTCAGAAAATATGCAATATGAATGTGAAATTGTGCTCAAAATTTGCAAAAATGGAAAGCATATTGCAGAGAAATTTGCTAATACATATTATCAAGAACTCAGTTTGGGAGTTGATTTTACGGCAAGGGATTTACAGCAACAATTAAAAGAAAAAGGGCTTCCTTGGGAAAAAGCAAAAGCATTTGACCATTCCGCTATTGTAGGTAAATTTATAAAAAAAGAGGACTTGGATTTAACCAAATTGCAATTTACATTTACAAAAAATAACGAAGCTGTTCAGCATGGATTTGCCAAAGATATGATTTATAGTTTCGATAAAATTATAGCGGAAGTGTCTAAGTATTTCACATTACAGACTGGCGATTTAATATACACGGGTACTCCAAAAGGTGTGGGCAAAGTATCCATTGGAGAAAAGTATGAAGCTTTTCTTGAAGAAGAAAAAATCTTTGAATTTGAAGTGTGCTAATGAGGCAATTTATCTCTCAATAAGCCATAAACCCAAGTACCTGCTACTGCACTTAAAAATGTAACGGCAATTACCGTTGCGCCAGAGCCTATTTGAGCAAAAAGCGGTCCTGGACACGCACCCGTTATCGCCCAACCAAAACCAAAGATTAGCCCACCGATGATATTCCCTTTATTGAATTCTTTGTTATGAAATACAATTTTCTCACCTGCAAGGGTTTTGATATTGAATTTTTTGATAAGAAATACAGAAATAGCACCAACAGCTACAGCACTCCCAATTACGCCATACATAAAAAAAGATTGTAATCGAAACATTTCCTGAATGCGATACCAACTTATAATTTCAGCTTTTACAAATATGATTCCAAAAGCGATACCTACCAAAAGATATTTTAGATTGGCATACCATGGTTCTTTAACTTCACTTTCATTGATACACATGGTATCTTGCACTCTCAATTCATGCTCTTTTTCTTCGGATGGGTTCATGTATTTTATTTGTTTATGCGCAAAAATAGATTGATTTTTTTATGTTTTTAGTTACATATGTTACAGAAGGCACTTATTTGTAAAAACCACTTTTTTCAATTTCTTCCCTTACCATATCGGGAACTATATAACGTATCGATTCTTTATTTTGAATTCGAGAACGGATAAGTGTTGACGAAATTTCAATCATTGGTACATCCAAAATAATAATATTGGGATGATTTAAAAGGTTTTGATTGGATGCATCGGGTCTTTTGTATACGTATATTTTATAGTTTTCTAGTATGGTTTCATAGTTTTTCCATTTCTCAAAATGCTCCAAATTGTCGCCACCCATAAGAAGTGAAAAAGTATGAGTAGGGTGTTTTTCTTTCAAATAAGTAAGCGTATCTATAGTATAGTTGGGTTTGGGGAGCGAAAATTCTATATTGCTTGCCCCAAAATGTTCGTTGTTTTCTACCGCGAGTTGCGTGAGAAAAAAACGGCTGGTTTCATTGAGCAATCCTTGACTTTTTTTAAATGGATTTTGAGGTGATACTATAAACCATACTTTGTCTATCTCTTTTTGGAGCAATATGGATTCTGCTATTATCAAATGTCCAGTATGTATAGGATTGAACGAACCAAAATAGAGAGCAATATGAGCCATTATTTCTTATTTGACAAAGGTAAATAATGAATTCATAATAAAATTGTAGAACATCACAAAAAGTACTGCTATGATTTTACTCACATAAAAATTGATGCGAATTTTACCATTGAGTATATAAATAATGAAACTATTGAGCATCAACGCTACACTTGCTATAGCCATAAATTTCCCAAATTGCATTGCCAAATCGGGATTGTGATTTTCAAAAGTCCATATTCTATTGACGGTAAAATTCACCACAGCACTTATCAAAAATCCCATTGCATTTGCCATAAACTTATTCATTTTTAATTTTTCTTTAAAAACAAAAGTAAGTCCAAAATCAATTACAAATCCTAGGAAACCTACGATTCCAAATTTGATAATTTTGAAGATAAATGCTTGATTTAAGGTCATATTTATTAAATGATTAGACTATGAATTTACCATTTTTGTAGCACAATTCATCATCTGCATAGATTTCGCCATCCGTCATATCTGTAATCATATCCCAGTGGATAGAACTTTCGTTGATGCCTCCACATTGTTTGTAGGCATCGCCTATAGCTAAGTGTATAGTTCCGCCTATTTTTTCATCAAAAAGGATATTGTTTGTAGCACGTTGGATTTTATAATTAGTTCCAATAGCTGCTTCGCCAAAACGTCTAGCACCGGGTATTTCAAAAATTTTGTCCAAAAATTCTTTTCCCATTGTAGCAGACCAGCTTTCTATATAGCCATCTTTTATTTCCAATCGTACATTTTCTACTCGCTCGCCCATGTATACTGAAGGCAGTGTGAATAATACCCATCCATTCATACTATCATCTACCGGAGCGGTATAAATTTCGCCACTTGGCATATTGGTTTTCCCGTCTGAATTTATCCACAAACGGTCTTTTACGCTAAAAGTAATGTCAATATTTGATCCTATATATCGGATTTTTGATTTTGAATTGAGATAATCTACCGTTTTTTGCTGATTTTTTCCAAAATTTTGCCATGTAGCTAATGGATTTTCATCAAATAGATTGCAGGCATCAAAAACAAATTT
>JBIPMU010000158.1:0-4147 GCA_044377205.1 Chitinophagales bacterium
TCCAAAACTTCCGATACAGCTGTCAATCCTTTGGTAGATACTATAGGCATTTTCGTTAATTTTTATTAAAAAATACTCCGTAAAACTACAATTAATTTTTAATAAATGGGATTTTTTTTAAAAAAAATAAAATTTTGTTGCGAATAGAAAGTTTAAACAAAGTACAAACTAGTTATGAATACATATTTCGTTTTTCTATAGAATATTTATAGAATTTATAAAGCATTAAACATAAATACTTAAAAGAGAAAAGGTATAGATATTTTATGAATGATAAAAAACTAGAACAAACCGTTTATTTCTTTATCAATTTTTTCAACAATGGCAGCAAAATCTTCTTTATTATTCAAGAAATCTAGATCATCTATATTGATAATCAATAATTTGCCAACTTTATAGGAATCTATCCAAGTATCGTAATATTGATTTAATTTTCTTAAATAATCTAAACGAATGTTTTCTTCATATTCACGCGCTCTATTTTGAATATTTTCTACCAAACTAGGAATTGATGCTTGAAGATATATCATCAAATCGGGTGGTGCTATCATACTACTCATAGTCTTGAAAAGGCTTTGATAATTATCAAAATCTCTTGTGCTCATTAAACCCATTTGATGAAGATTGGGTGCAAAAATATAAGCATCTTCATAGATGGTACGATCTTGAATTACTGTTTGAGAACCATTTCTCAATTTTACCAATTGCTGAAAACGACTATTAAGAAAATATATTTGAAGATTAAAACTCCAACGGTGCATATCCTCATAAAAATCACTTAAATAAGGATTATTTTCTACGCTTTCATATTCGGGCATCCATCCATAATGCTTTGACAACAATTCTGTTAAGGTTGTTTTTCCAGCACCTATATTTCCAGCAATGGCGATGTGTTTTAATTCTAATTTAGACATATTCTATTTATATATATTTTTTATTGAATTGGAAGTAAGCCCCATACATTCCCGAATTTCTTCAATGGTATTTTGAGCACTTTGATTCGCTTTTTCAGCACCTGAATACGCTATTTCATATACTTTTTTGGGATTGGCTATGAAGTATTCTATTCGTTCTCGCAATGGTGCTAACTTCGTTGTGGCATCTATAGCTAATTTTGATTTCAGATCGCCATAGCGAATAGTAGCATTGGCATAATCTTCTTTATATTTAAGAATAGTAGATGGTTCCGAGAACAATTCCATAATTTTAAATAAATTGGTTAATTCTTCAGACAAAGGGGTATCCTTTTCAGTAGGTCCAGTATCGGTTTTGGCGCGTTTTATTTTTTTTGTAATAATTTCATCCGAATCCATAAGCATAATTGCCGAATTTTCATCATCGGATTTGCTCATTTTTCCTTTTCCCGAAAGTGATGGAATACTAATCAAATTATCAGCATATGAAAAAGCAAATGCTTCTTTAAATACTTCTTTTTGATAATAATGATTAAATCGATTGCCAAACGTACGTGTCATCTCCACATGCTGCGCTTGATCTTTTCCAACAGGAACTTTGGTGCCTTTATGAATAAGGATATCGGCAGCCATCAATACAGGATAAGTGAGCAAGCCTGCATTGACATTATTGGCGTGTTTTTGAATTTTTTCCTTAAATGTAGCAGTACGTTCTAGTTCACCCATATAGGCAAACATATTAAGGTATAAATACAGCTCACTAATAGCAGGGACATCAGATTGAAAATAAATAGTAGCTCTTTCAGGATCGAGTCCACAACCTAAATATGTACAGAGTGTAATAAAATTATTTTTTTGAAGTTCTTCGGGGTTTGCATGCGTAGTCAACGAGTGCCAATCTGCAATAAAAAAATACATGGGATTTTCTATTTGACTCGATAAATCTACAAAATTTTTAACAGCACCATAGTAATTTCCAATATGCATATTGCCTGTACTTCTAGCACCTGCTACAAATACATCTTCTTTAGAAATCTTATTTGAAAACGCTGTCATATTATAAAAAGGCAAATATATTATTTTTATATTCGATTTCGATTATTTTTTTTGAGATTTGCACTTTATTAAAACATTCACATGATACGATTTGAGGATTTGGGTACGATTACTTATTTAGAGGCTGAATTAAAACAATTAACCACTTTTGAAAAAGGGTTGGAGCAAGTAAGTATAGGCGAAGCACATGAAAATACCATTTATATTCTAGAACATCAACCTGTATATACATTGGGGAAAAATGGCAAAGAAGAGCATATCCTTCCTATAGCTAGAACTTCGGGAGCTACATTTCACCGAATTAGCCGAGGGGGAGATATTACATATCATGGGCCTGGGCAAATTGTGGCGTATCCTATTTTAGATTTGAGAAAATTGGGGATTGGTATTGCACAATATGTTTCCACTTTGGAGCAAATTGGACAAGATGTTTGTAGTTTTTATGGAATTGAAACCAGTACAATTCCCTCTGAAAATGGCGTATGGATAGATGCCGACAATCACAAAGCACGAAAAATAATGGCTATTGGCATCAAAGCTAGCCGATATATTACCATGCACGGATTGGCATTTAATGTCAACACCGATTTACGTTTTTTTGAATATATAATTCCTTGTGGAATCCAAGGAAAAGGAGTTACTAGCCTTGAAAAAGAATTGGGACATCCTGTAGATATTCAAGAAGTTAAGAATCTTTTTAAAACATTATTTACTAAATATTTTAATAATTAAATCATGAACTATAAATTTATTGGGATCATTATAGCCGTATTATTCTTTTCAAACAATATATATGCTCAAAAATCAAGTATTCAATGTTTAAGAAAAGCCCCTTTTGGCGATATCAAAATTTGTTTACCTTCTATAGATGGTATGACCGAATGCTATTTGAACGCTACTGTAAACCAACGTGCAAATCAATTTAATTTTGAGGGTAATTCTATCCTAGCCTATTATATACCGAATGAATCATATAAAGAAGTAGAAACAACACCTGTAAATGACTATAAAGACTATTTTCAAATCTATGCTACGAATTCACTTAAAGATAAAATAGCTACAAAAACGGATTTGAAAGAAATGAAGGAAATTGTAAAAAATACATTTAGCAATGAAATTTGGGAAACAGCAAAAGAAAAAATTGAGAGTAAGCATGGTATAGAAGTGGGCAAACCTATAGTAATTGAAGACTTTAAGATTAATGAGGAAGCTTATGGCTTTTTGATTCTAACAAAATATGGAACCGGAAGCGATGAAATGATCATGATGATGATCATGGATATGGTATTGATAGAAAATAGAATGATATGGGTAGCTTATTATCAAAAATACTCCAATGATTCTATGTTTAAATCAGCAAAGGATAAAAACAATCAAATAATCTCTAAAATCTTAAAAGCCAACAAATAAAATTCAATCAATTAAATTTTGTTCTTCTCTTCAAATAAATAATAGGGAATTAGCGCTGAAAAAACTCCGAGTAAACTACCAAAAAGCACATCTTCTTTGAAATGTGCTAATAAATAAATTCTTGAAACACCTACCAAAATTGCTAAAATTATTAGAATAGAACTTATAGTTTTGTTCAGTCTAAAAAAAAGAACCAACCAAAATACTATAAAAAAGGCTGTGGTCGTATGCCCTGAAGGAAAACTATAATGATAAAGTTTAGGTGCATCTTCGATAAGGATAAGTTTACCTTCTCCAAAAAACATTAAAGGTCTGGGTGCGTCAAAAAATCTCTTAAACATTTGACTTAAAACCAATTGTATCAAAAATCCCAATGTAAAAAATTTTAAACTCGAACTTTTCTTATAAATTAAATATAATGCAACTGCTGCTATAAAAAACCATTCGCCAAAATGAGTTATTTGCCTAAAAAAAACAGATAAGGATTCATTACGATAAAAATTGAACCATAATACTTCATCTCCTTTTGGAACAATAATTAATGATAAAAATACACTTATGAAAAATAAGCCATAACATACAAAAACAAACTTAAAATCTGTTAGAATTTTTTTCATTTATCTTTATTTTGAAAACGTTTTTTTATATTATTAAAAAACAAATTATAGCTTTCAATATTTAATAAATTACTATCATTTTTGGCTTTTATCGTAAGAAAAATACCCAATGCCATGAATACAAATGCTGGAGTCCACATTACAAAAACG
>JBIPMU010000159.1:0-4143 GCA_044377205.1 Chitinophagales bacterium
TTTAAAAGAGGCATATAGACTCCAAAAAAGTCCACTAATAGAAAACTTAGAAGCAAATCAAAAATTTTTGATTTGCTTTTTCGTTTATTTACAAGTGCCTCCCAAAAAAGCTGCCTATAATTTGATTTTTGAAGAAACCAAAGAACTATTGGATAAATTAAATCTGAAGATATGTTCCACAAAATAATGGCGGCACCATTTATATTTCTGATAAAAGTATATAAAAAAGTAATTTCCCCAGCACTTCCCCCCGCTTGCCGATATTCGCCCACTTGTTCTAGTTATGCACTAGAAGCTTTTCAAAAACATCCGCTTCATTACGCATTTTATATCTCGATAAAAAGAGTGCTAAGCTGTCATCCTTGGGGTGGACAAGGATATGATCCTGTGCCAAATAATGAGAAAAAATAGTTTTTATAATGGGTATTCCACACGTTATTAATATTCGGAAAATATAATATAATTTTCTCAGAGGATAATTGTACATTTGCAATTATAATACTACACAATATAAATCCAACATTAAATGATTGAAAGCACGCTATTGCTAAACGATATAGATCCATTGGTTCTTTACGGAGTGAATAATGCCAAGCAAGAAAATATCAAAAAGGCCTTCCCCTTACTCAAAATAGCTTTTCGTGGCGATAAGATCAAAGCGAGTGGCTCGCAAGAAGACTTGAAACTATTTGAAGATAAAATGGGAATTATCTTTGAATATATAGATAAATACAATGAAATTTCGCTAAAAGAAATGGATGAATTACTTCAAAATGAAAATTTTATTAGTAATAAATTGCCAAAAAACGTAGGCGATGTAATTGTTTATGGCAATAATGGTCATATTATCAAGGCTCGTACTCCAAATCAAAAATTGATGGTAGAGCTTTCCCAGAAAAACGACATTTTATTTGCTGTAGGTCCTGCGGGGACAGGAAAGACATATACGGCGGTAGCACTAGCTGTAAAAGCATGGAAAGAAAAACAAATTAAGCGAATTATCCTTACGCGCCCCGCTGTAGAAGCTGGAGAAAATCTAGGATTCTTACCTGGCGACCTCAAAGAAAAAGTAGATCCATATCTACGTCCATTATATGATGCTCTGGATGATATGATTCCTTCCGACAAATTGAATATGCTCAAAGAATCTCGCATTATTGAAGTGGCACCATTGGCATTCATGAGAGGGAGAACTTTGGACAATGCCTTCATCATTTTGGATGAAGCTCAAAATGCAACTTCGCTTCAACTAAAAATGTTTTTGACGCGAATAGGCCCTAATGCAAAAGCAATTGTGACGGGTGATGTGACACAGATAGATTTGCCCAAATCGCAACAAAGTGGATTACCAGTAGCACTAGATATTCTTAAAGACATTGAGGGAATTGGGATATTAACTTTGAACAATTCTGATGTAGTTCGCCATAGATTGGTTGCTAAAATTATTACAGCCTATAATTTGAAAAATGAAGCCGATGAAAAATTAGAAAAAGAATTGGCCGAACGAAGAAAAATAGAAAGAGAGAATAAGTATAAAGATAAAGATTCATGAATTCATCTGTAAATTACAAATCAATTTGCCAAGAGTATATTGGAAAAGTCCGTAATGTATATAAATATGACGATTCGATTTTCATTATTGCCAGCAATCGAATTTCTGCATTTGACCATATTTTACCTAGAGAAATTCCTTTTAAAGGCGCTGTTCTTAACAAATTATCTACCTTTTTTTTAGAAAAGACAAGGCATTTAGTTCCTAACTGGCTTTTTTCATCACCACATGCTCATATAGCTATAGGACAAAATTGCGATCTCATACCCATTGAAGTGATCATAAGAGGCTATATTACAGGCAGTATGTGGCGTGCTTATGAAAATGGACAAACAGAATTTTGTGGACATCATTTGCCTGAAGGATTGAAGCGAAATCAAAAACTGGAAAATCCCATTATTACCCCTACTACTAAAGCTGTGGAAGGTCATGATGAAGACACGAGTGAAGAAGCAATAATACGAAGTGGGGTTGTTTCTCAAAAAGATTGGGAAACTATAAAAGCTTATGCGTTCAAAATTTATGAGTTTGGGACAGAATATGCCGCTACCAAAGATTTAATATTGGTGGATACGAAACTAGAATTTGGAAGAAATAAGCAAGGTGAAATTTTGCTGATTGATGAAATTTTGACGCCAGATAGTTCAAGATATTTTATCAAAAGTTCATATTCAGATAATTTTGAAAAAGGAGAAGAACCAAAACAATTGTCAAAAGAATTTGTAAGACAATGGCTAATAGAACAAGGGTTTATGGGAAGAGATGACGATAAAATGCCTGAAATGCCTGATGATTTTGTACATGAAATTTCAGAAAAATATATTGATTTATATCAAAAACTCACAGGCGAAGTTTTTGATAAATCAAATAATGAATGGAATCAAGATCTAATTGATCAAAAAATAAATGATTTTATTTCAAAAAAATAAATAGATGAAATTGAATAAAATAATTTTGTTTGCTCTCTTTATAAGCGCAATTTATTCTGCAAATTCACAGCAACGATATCATACGGGAGTAGTTGCATTTTATAATTTTGAAAACTTGTATGATACCATTGATGATGATTTTGTAGATGATGCAGAGTATTTGCCTAATAGTTCGAAACAGTATAATACTGAAAAATATATTGTAAAATTAGCTAATTTGGAAAAAGTAGTTTCTGAATTAGGAACAGATGACAATCCTGATGGACCTGCAATATTAGGAGTGGCTGAAATAGAAAACAAAGGCGTGGTAAAAGATGTTGTTTCTCAGCCCAAACTGAAAAACAGAAACTATAAAATCGTTCACTACGATAGCCGAGATGCAAGAGGAATTGACGTAGCCTTGATATATAATCCTAAATATTATAAAGTCATAAAATCAGAAAAAATTACCATTGATTTGAATGCAACGGGGGAAAAAGGATTTACAAGAGATATTCTATGGGTAAAAGGCTTATTTATGGGTTCTGAACTTCATATTATGGTTGGTCACTGGCCTTCTCGAAGAGGTGGTGAAGAAGTGAGTAAGGCAAGAAGATGCTTGGCTGCAAAAGCTATGAGAGCTAAGACCGATAGCATTTTCCTAGAAAATGAAAATGCAAATGTAATAGTCATGGGGGATTTGAACGATGATCCTACAAGTTATAGCGTTGTGGAGTGCCTTCGTGCAAGTTGGAAAAAAGAAAAAGCAACTAAAGGGACACTTTACAATCCTTTTGGTGATTATTACAACAAGGGTATTGGGACTTTGGCATATAATGATGCTTGGAATTTATTTGACCAAATTATTATTTCCCCAGCAATATTGAATAATGCAAACGGGTTACAATTCCATAAATCTGAAATTTTTAATCGTCCTTATTTGAAAAATTTTGCTGGACAATACAAGGATTATCCTTTTAGAACCTTTGCGGGGGATTTATTTCAAGGAGGATTTTCAGATCATTTTCCCACTTATATAGTTATAAAAAAGAAGGCTGAATAACTTCATTCGCTTCATTAAATAATTTTATTCGCTTCATTAAACAATTTTATATACTTTTATGTCGTTAATAATGAGGACTTTTTAATTTTTAAAAAGGATACATTTTTTTAATTAAAATAAAGAATATGAAAAAACTACATATATTTGGATTTTTAGCAATTGGGATGTTATTCTTTTTGGTAAATTGCAGTAAAAATGAAACTGGAACGTTAGCATCATATCCCAGTGTAAAAGCAAAATTTGGCGACAAATTAGACTTAAATAATTTATACAACTACGCTGCTCAAACAATACCTACTTATATAACGAGAGATAATATTGGACAAAATACCATTACAGATAAAGGCGCTACACTAGGAAGAGTTTTATTCTATGATGTACAATTGTCTTCTAAAAATACGATCGCTTGTGCATCTTGCCACAAACAGTCTTTGGCTTTTAGTGATAGCGCTATTGCGAGTATAGGCGTGAACGGAACTACAGGAAGACATTCTATGAGACTCATTAATACTCGGTTTGCTGGAGAATCTAAATTTTTCTGGGACGAGCGTGCGTCTAGTATAGAAATGCAAACGACTATGCCTATCAAAGACCATAATGAAATGGGCTATAGTGGTACC
>JBIPMU010000160.1:0-4126 GCA_044377205.1 Chitinophagales bacterium
AAGTACATGCTTTGGAAGATTATACCTATGACGATGTAATTATTGAAAACTATATTTGTCATCCTAAAATTAAAGGAGAAGTAGCCGTATAATCTTATAAAAATAGAATAAAATTATATGATTCGAAAAGTCTTAGTATTAAGTCTATTGCTAATTAATTGCTTTCAATTTTTTGCTCAATCAAAAAAAGCACGTTTGAAATTGGACACAACTTTAAATGGCTCACAACTGATAAATTATATTTTAAATAATCAAAATATAAAAGTAAATAATGTAAAATGGCGTGGAATGCCTTCTAGTATTGCTAAATTCAATTTAGATACCAATGCTTTAGGGATAAAAAGAGGTATTGTATTGACAACGGGAGATGTAAATACGATACCAGGTCAAAACAAAACGCCAGGAACAAGTGGTTTGGCATGGGATAATAATTATAAATTCAAAAGTGATAGAGATTTAAACCAATTAGCAAAAGGAAGAGTTGCAGATCAAGTAATTTTAGAATTTGATTTTATACCTTTGGAAAATCATATTACCTTTCGATATATTTTTGCATCAGAAGAGTATAGAGAGTATGTAGGTTCACGTTTTAATGATGTTTTTGCATTTATAGTGACAGGCGATGGAAATTTTAGGCAAAATCTAGCGGTATTGCCTGAAAGAAGTGAACCCATAACCATTAATAATATAAATCATCTTAGAAATAGTAGTCTCTTTATTAATAATAATTGTTTTGAAAATTATGGTGTTAAGAAAGAAATAGATGAGTTTGAACCTCGTAAACCCTTTGTTAAGTCAATTTTTGATAAATTGTTTGGAGGTAAAAACAAAGATTTTAAAATAAATAAAGAAGAATTAAAAACGTTAAACAATTTTTTATTTAATGAACTCGAATTTGATGGACTTACAAAACCATTAGAAGCTTCTGTATTTTTAATTCCTTATAAAGTTTATCATATGAAGATAGCGATTGGTGATGTAGGGGATCCTATGTTTGATAGTGGTGTTTTTATTGAAGAAGCCTCATTTACTGCCAAAAAGAATAGAAATGCACCTTTTTTTAAAGATTATGAAGATGTAAGAGATAAAGTCAATTTTGATAGTTTATTTACTTATAAAGCCTCAAATCCTATTCGTATCGATTCTCCAAAACAGATTGAAGATGAATTTGAAATTACAAATATAAATTTTGATAATAATAGTGCAATTATCCCAGACACAAGCACTATTGATATTCGTTCTCTAGCCTTGTATTTAAATAAAAATAAAAGCTATAAAGTTCATATTTTAGGATATACTGATAATAAGGGATCTGTAGAATTGAATCAAATGCTTTCGGAAAAAAGAGCAAAAGCTGTAAAAACACTTTTGGTTAAATCTGGGATAAATGAAGATAGGATTAATTATATTGGCAATAATTATGAAAATCCACTAGCGGATAATTCTTCTGAAAAAGGAAGAAGTCAAAATAGGAGAGTTGAAATATTGGTTCTAGAGTAATTATGTAAAATATGATTATCTAAAAAATAATCTAACGGTTTGTCAAACTATGCTTTAGCTCTGCATTCATTGATGATTTCATCAATTTTGGTTTCAGTAAGGTGTTCTCTGTATGAATGGCCAAGTTGCATCATAGGTGCATAGCCACATGCTCCAAGACATTCTACTTCTTTTATTGTAAAAAGTCCATCTGTAGTAGTTTCGCCGCTTTTAATTCCTAATTTTTGACATGTGTAATCAATAACTTTTTTTGCAGAAGGCTCACATGTAGCTGTATGACAAAATTCAAATACATATTTTCCTACAGGTTTGAGGTTATACATAGAATAGAATGATGCAACCTCATATACTTCAATCGATTTGATACTCAAAAGTTCGGCTACATAATTCATGGTGCCAACACTCAACCATCCTCCAAATTCCTCTTGCGCCAGATGTAATATTCTTAAAAGGGCACTTTTTTGTTTTCCTTCAGGATATTGTGCCATGATTCGATTTACTTCTGCCAAAGTTTCAGTCTTGAATTGAGGTTTTTCGGTAGATTGTTCTTTAAAATGCATCATAAAATTATAGATTCAAATTGATTGACAAAAGTATTAAAAATTAGCTAATTATTTTCAATTAAATTTTATATTTTTTTCAAATTCTTTCCATTTTTCAATTAAACGTAAAGGGATAGAAATGGTTTTTTGAAGTTCTAAATCATACATTACTTGAGTTGAATAGCCAGTTGCGGCTAATTTTTCAACGTCATTTTTCAAATATGTAATTGCATAGTGAAAATTGAAACTTTTGGTACCTATATCATCGATTCGCAAATATATCTTGGCACTAGCAGGAAAAAATAAAGGTCTTAGATAGTCCACATGTGCCGATGCAATGATAAACTTATCTTGATCCCAGTTCCATTGATTTACTTCAAGACAATAATAATAGCGCGCTACTTCAAATAATGTTAAATAATTAGCATTGTTTACATGCCCAAACTGATCAATATCTTTCCATCGTAAAGGTATTTCGGTTGAAAATTTGAAAGGTTCTAATTCTTTTATCATAATACTACTTTACAAAATTTAAAACTTTTTCATATACGGCCTCAGGATTATCTGCATGTATCCAATGACCTGCATCAGCTATTATTTCTATTTCAGCACAAGGATATAAATCAAACAATAAAGAAGATGTACTAGCTGAAATGTAGTCGCTTTGTTCACCCGCCAAAAACAGCACCTCACCACTAAATCCATTAGGAGCAATTCGTTCAATGAGGTAATTATAACTTGATTTAAGTGTTTTTAGATTGAATTTAAATTCAAAAGCTAACGTATCCTCATTTCGTTTAATGTTTTTTAGAATAAACTGAGCAGTAGCCTTATCATTTGGCAGTTTTGATACTATACAGTTTTCAATATCAGCTCGGCTAGAAAATTCATTGAAGTTTAAGGCATCTAATACTTCAAAGACTTCTTTATGATGCGCATCATATTTATATGGTGCCACATCGGCTATGATTAATTTCTCTACAAAATCAGGGTATGCAGCTGCAAAATCCATAGCTATTTTACCGCCCATAGAGTGTCCAAGAATGGATATTTTATCCAATCCATAATGTGTTAAAAGTTTCAATATATCATTACACATATCTTCAAAAGACATAGATTCAGAGTGGAAAGATCGACCATGATTTCTTACATCTATTGATAAGACACGAAAATGCTCACTCCATTTTTTCGCAAGAGTTTGCCAATTATCCAAGCTACCAAATAGTCCATGAATAATCAAAAGAGTCTTTTTCTTTTCTTCCGTTATCTTATGATTGAGCATGTTTTAATTGATTTTTAGCCTTTATTTCTTCATAAACTCCATTCCACAATTGCTTTCGCATTTCTAAGGATTTTATAGTAAAATCAAGAACTTCATTCCATTTTTCAGTATCGTTTCCACATAAATTTTCAACCATCTGTAATGCCAAATGACTATGGTGGTCGCCATCTATTTCTATATGTCTTTCCAAGTAGTATTTAAATGTAGAAATTGTATTTGGAAGTTTTTTATCTAAATCTTTAACTATGGATAAGAACATATCCGGTATCAAATCTTCTCTTCCAAAAGTGAATATAGATGCTATTAAGTAATCTTTTTTAGAATTAATGATATCAAAAGTATAGTTTACAAAATTTTGAGCAGCTACAGGTGTTTTGGCATAGTCGAATGCTAATTCAAAAGATTGTGTTTGTTTTAATTTTTCAATAAAATATTCAATATGTTCTGTTGAAGCACCACAACGTTTCATAGATTTTAGATAGAGTTCAAAATGGCTCATTCTATTGCCTTCTTCATCGATATCACTTTCTTCTCCTACTACAATTTCATTTATCAAAAATCGTGTATTGGCATTGCCTGATGGGAACCAAGGTAAATTTGTACAGGTCAAATGATTTTGAAGCGATTTTAGCAAAGACATAAAATCCCAAACAGCATACACATGATATTTCATGAAAATTCTAACATCTTCAATATCTTTAATTACTTCATAAAGAGGATGTGCTATAATTTCAGATCTTTTAGGAGCTATTTTAGCATTGATTTCTGCTATAGATTCTTTCATTTTTAAGAATAAAATTTA
>JBIPMU010000161.1:0-4112 GCA_044377205.1 Chitinophagales bacterium
GCAATATCTATTAGATTGTCGTATCCTCTTGCTTTAAGGGTAGAAATAAAAACCATACTTCTATATCCTCCTGCACAATGCACAAAATAGGTTTTGTTTTTGTCTACTTTGGTCATGCTATCATTGATATAATCAAGGGGCGCATTGATTGCTTCCAATACATGTTCGCTATAGTGCTCGCTTGCTTTACGCACGTCTAATACTTCTATTTGTGGATCAGCTGCATGTCTTTTTACAAATTCATCTGCAGAAACTGACTCAACAGTATCTACTTCCTTGCCAGCAGAAGACCACGCTTCTATACCCCCTTTCAAAAATCCAAGAGCATTGTCATAGCCTACACGTGCCAAACGAGTTACAACTTCTTCTTCTCTCCCTTCATCGGCAATGAGCAATAATGCTTGTTTTACATCGGGTATCATAGTCCCTACCCACGGAGCAAAACTTCCATCCACGCCAATATTAATAGCATTGGGCACAAAACCTTTTGCAAATACTTGTGCATGACGTGTATCTAAAATTACCGCATCGGTTTCATTTACTGCTACTTCAAATTCAGCGGGAGACAAGGCTCTAGTTCCTTTATTGATAACGGTTTCTACATTTTCGTATCCTTGTATATTCATCATTACATTTTGAGGAAAATATGCTGGAGGAGGCGTCAATCCATCCAATACTTGTCTTACGAACTCATCTTCCGACATTTCTTGCAAGGCATAATTTACTTTTTTCTGATTTCCCAAGGTATCAAAAGTTTCTTTGCTCATATTTTTTCCACAAGCACTACCCGCTCCATGCGCCGGATATACAATAATATCATCTGCCAATGGCATTAATTTTGTGCGCAATGAATTATATAAATGACGAGCCAATTTATCTTGCGTCAAATCTAGGGCAACTTTTTGAGCCAAATCAGGACGTCCTACATCGCCAATAAAGAGTGTATCGCCACTAAACAATGCCGTTTCTTTTCCATGCTCATCTATCAATAGATAACAAGAACTCTCCATTGTATGGCCCGGTGTATGCAGTACTTTGATAGCTAAATTTCCTACTTTAAGAATTTCGCCATCATGAGCGATATGTGCATCAAATCCCATAGGCATTTGTGTGGGGCCAAAAACAATGGTGGCACCTGTTGCAGCAGCCAAATCTTTGTGTCCACTTACAAAATCAGCATGGAAATGGGTTTCTAATACATATTTTAGAGTTATATTATCTTTTTTCAATTTCTCTAAATAAGGCTTTACCTCACGTAATGGATCAATAATAATTCCTTCCCCTTTAGATGTAATGTAATAAGCACCTTGTGCCAAACAGCCTGTGTAAATTTGTTCAATTTGCATATGTATATATTTTAAATAGACTTTTTTTATAAGATTATAACAATAGTTTTTTAATTGAAGTTTTCGACTTGTGACACTTATGTTACACAAGTTGTTTTTTATTTAAGAATGAATTCCATGTAAAAAATAAAACAGGCCATAATAATGATAAAATAACCAAATCCTCTTTTTAGTTTGCTTCCATCTATATATTGGCTCAAATACGTACCTAAAAAAATTCCTAAAAATGCTACTCCCGTGAACGACGCCAAAAAAGACCAATCAATATCCATAGTCATGGCATCGCCTAGAAAAAATCCCATCAACGATTTGATAGCAATAATGATAAGCGATGTACCTATGGCTTTTTTCATTTCAATATTAGCCAAAATAACCAATGCTGGAATTATCAAAAATCCTCCACCTGCACCTACAAGTCCTGTAATAGCCCCCACAATAAAGCCTTCTAGAATAATCAAAGGATAATTATACTTTGTAGGTCCTGAAATAGCCTCTTCTTTTGATTTTTTTAGCATAGACCATGCAGCTGGAATCATAAGTATAGCAAATAATCCAAACATCATCATTCGACGAGTGAAAAGAAAATCCCCTATATGAAACAAAACTTCGGGAAGCATTGGGATAAGATAATGTCTAATTAATGTAACTCCAACAATAGATGGAATCCCAAAAATAAAAGCAGTACGCCAATCTACATTACCTTTTCTATGTTGCTGCC
The DNA here is from genome assembly GCA_044377205.1 of Chitinophagales bacterium. GTDB lineage: Bacteria > Bacteroidota > Bacteroidia > Chitinophagales > JADJOU01 > CHPMRC01. The sequence continues at coordinate 2,065 of JBIPMU010000161.1, forward strand.
ATCCACCTACTAAGGCACTAGCTCCAACTATAAACAAAGAATACGCTGTAGTAGCTTTTTCTTCTATATGAAACAAATACGCCAGAATAGGAACGGCTAGTATAGAGCCTCCTCCACCGATCAAACCTAGCGAAACTCCTATAATTAAAGCACCTATATATCCTAGAATCTCCATGATTTCAAAATTTAATGCAAAGATGTGACAAATAAAATATTTCTTTGGCAACCATTGTTACATTGTGCTTATTTTATTATTTTTCAGTAACAAAACGAGTATATGCTTGAATGAAAATAGCCCCTAGGTTTTTGTGCGGCGGCACATAATCCTGAAATTTTTCATAGGCATACTTTTGATTTTTGATTTTACTATCCAACTCTGCCCAAACATTATTCCAATAAAGATCTTTTCCTTGCCTTACGGTTTCGGTTATAATAAAAAGCAAAGGATTATTTACACTCATAGTACCGATCTGTTTTGAAGAAATAATATGACAACTGCTAGAACGACTTAATACTTCATTGATATTATTGTAACTTCCACAGCTTCCCAAGAAAACTATTTTAGTAGAAGCAGGCATTTGATCTATAGTATTGAGTGCATAATAACTATGTCCTCTATGCACCATCACTTGAATATCTCGCTTGAAAGAATCCATTATTTTTACCAAATCTGCTTGACCATCCAATTCTGCTTTGGGTTGATTGGCATAAATTAAAATAGGGGCGCCTTTTATAGATTCAATTTTGACATAATTTGTCCATTTCGTAATTTTATAATTTGGGGTGGCGAATGTAGCTAAAAAACTAGAAAACGAAGCATATCCATCATCATCGTCATAGAAAAAATGAACTTGCTTGTGCACACAATCATGTCCTATCATTTTTTCATAACTGATTTTATCTACACGTTCTAATTTATATTTTCTAGAAACTTCATTGTACCATGTAGAATCTTTTGGCGATATTTTTTTGGAAGCAAATAAGCTTTTCAAAAGACCGTATATAGCCACTCCATTGATAGATCTTTCTTCGTCTACACGGTCATATTCTTTTATAATATTTTTTTGAATCAAATCGATTTGCTCCTTATCTTTGATACTTCCAAAAGCATCAGCCACATCAATTGCAGGTCTCAAATCGCCCGAATTTTGTTCCAAGTTATTGGTAAATTTGGTCAAAAGCTCTGTACTCTTCTCTTTGCTCATCGATATCAAGAATTCATTTAATTTTCCGTAGCCTGCACAGAGTTTGATAAACGATCTAAAATGATTGAAGCGCATGATTTCCAGCATTTTCCATCCTGTAATTTTATCCTCTTTGAGCCTATACATGAGCCTTTCAAAAACTCCATTAAAGCTTGATGTAAAAATCTCTTCTTCACTATAAATAAGCAAGGTATACAATTCTTTCCAGTTAAAATCATCTATAGACTTAAATCGAATTTGTGGATTAGTTTCATTGTGTAAATTATTAATTTCTCTCACAAATTCTAGGGAAGTTAATCTCAATTCTTCATCCAACGAATAAAGGGCTTGCGCATAATCTTTATTTCGTATTTCAATCATTTTTCTTAAAAATTTTCTTTTATCAGTAGAAATAGCATGTGCTTCATTGATAGTCATTTCCCCTTCAATAATATCATCTACTAGCACCATTCCTTTAGATAGGATATTGTATTCATTAAAAAATCCTCGCATTCCCATAATACTAGGATGCGTATTTTCTTTCAATATTCTTTTAATATCTGTCTCCCCAATCAGATAATTCTTAGCTACATTAGGCGCTACAATACCACAAACTTCTACTACGGTATCTTTATAAGGACTATCGCTATATTTATAAAAAACTTTCAATACTTCATTTGGGTATGTGGATGCAGATTTTACTAAAAAAGATTTAGCTATCGTTTCAAATTTATAAAAATAAATATTTTTAATCGAATATAATGGATCTGTAATTAAATAAGATTCAATATCTCCATGTTCTATGGCTCCTACAATCCCAAAAGCATTAGCCAATAACTTTTGAAAATAAAGCGGAAGTTTGTA
>JBIPMU010000162.1:0-4093 GCA_044377205.1 Chitinophagales bacterium
ATAAAAGATTCTATTTCTTCGGTCAATATAGTTTTTAATTCCAAAACTTCGCTGAATATCCAAGTAAAAATATATTCTATTCGTGGTGTTATTTTCGGGACATAGATTAGTATCATATCTATTCTTTTACAAAAGATTGATTGCGCAGGTATTTTTTCTTCAATAATTGACAAGGAAAATATTTGGGATCTTTGGTGTCGTCATAAATAGATACCAAGGTTTCAAATATTGCTGTAATAGAATGCTTATCTATTTCTTTCATTATATTTTGAAAAGGAGCAGTAGATTGATTTTGAAAGATTATATTATCTTCAATACATTTTGCTATTTCGTTCAATTCTAAAAATTTGGTCCTTGGACGAAACATCCCTATACGGTCTTCTAGCCATAAAACATCTTTGTTTATGGTCTTCAAAAATTCTTCAACTTCAGCAATTTCATTACCTCTAAAAGCGGTCAATTCCCAGAAATTAGAGTCTAAGAAACCAGGAAGTGCATTGATCCCAAACATCTTACTTTTCACTTTACATTGAAAGGCATAGCTTGTTTCGACAAGCGATGTTTTAGCAGTTGAAAGGAAAAATATCTTATTTTTTAGGGCACTATAAATAGGGAAGTTTTCATTATCATCATCAAAATTTAAGTCGAAAATAATGTCATATAAATCAAAATCTTCTTCTTCATCGCCATCGGAATATTCTATTTCAAATTTTGAGGCATCTAATACTTTCAAAAGTTCATCTTTTCTCGATTCTTCGCCTACAATTAATATTTTTTGCATATTCTTAATTAATATTTTTTCTTCTTAATTCAAAATTTTGTCCTAAATACACTTTTCGCACTTGTTCATCTTGACTCAGTTCTTCAGCCGTTCCTGATTTTAATACTTTGCCTTCAAATAACAAGTATGCTCTTTGAATAATAGATAATGTTTCTTGTACATTATGATCTGTAATTAATACACCAATGTTTTTATCTTTCAACTGCATAACTATTTTTTGGATATCTTCCACTGCTATAGGGTCTATACCTGCAAATGGCTCATCCAAAAGAATAAAATCCGGATTTGTAGCCAATGCGCGAGCTATCTCAGTTCTTCTTCGTTCTCCACCACTCAATACTTCTCCCATACTTTTGCGTACATGGCCCAGTCTGAATTCATCAATCAATGATTCGAGTTTGACTTTTTGCTCCTCTTTCGTTAATTTTGTCATTTCTAGCACCGCAGCAATATTATCTTCGATACTCATTTTCCTAAAAATTGAAGCCTCTTGTGGCAAATATCCGATCCCCATCTGTGCTCTGCGATACATGGGCAATGCCGTTATATTTTCATCGTTCAAATAAACATCTCCACTATCAGGTTTGATAAGCCCTACTGTCATATAGAAAGAAGTGGTTTTCCCTGCGCCATTAGGCCCCAAAAGTCCCACGATTTCGCCTTGACGTACTTCTATAGATACATCATCTACCACTTTTCGTTTTTTATACGATTTGACTAAATGAGTTGTCTTTAAAGTCTTCATTTACGCTTTTTAATTTGTACAAAAATAGAAAATTTAAATTTATTGAGAAAGCTAAACTTGTTACCTTAATAATGTTATACTTCCTTTCACAAAATGGTTACCTTTTTTACTCTTAAACTCCATAATATATATATATACTCCGGGTTCGCATTTTTCTCCCTTGTAGTAACCATCCCAAGCAGAAAAATTACCATGCCCTTCAAACATTTTTTCACCCAATCTTGAATATACCATGAGTCTAATGACTTCTACTTCTCCATAAAAATTAGGTCTGAATAAGTCGTTTTTGAAGTCATCATTGGGGGTGAAAATATTTGGACATTCGGCATATCCATCTATGGAGTCAATAATAGAAGTGTCGGAGTTAGATGTATCTTTTGGAATCATAAAGACATTACAGCTATCGTATGCAATACATCCATCTTGATTCATAATCGTTACTTTGTATTTACCTGCTTCTGATACCATGATTTCTGGACGAGTCGTTTTTGTATTCCACGTATAATATAAAAATCCTTTTTGGGCTTGCAAAAGTATGGAATCACCTTTTTTAATGGTCGTATCCTTCAGTTTTTGGGTTATAAAATTGGGCTTTACAAATAAAGTCAACGTAATAATACTATCACATCCATATTGATTTATAAATGTATCACTATAGATTCCCGATTTTGTATATCCTTTGTACTTTTGATCATTACATATTGTTTTTATCTCATTGTTATAGCTTCTAACTTTTAAACTCAATTCGTATCTGTATATACTAATACATCCATAATCATTGACAAAACTATCTACATAATTTCCAGCTGTTGTTTTTCCTCTATAAGATCGTCCGTCACAAATTTTCACTTTAAAACTACTATCAATATTGGGGCGTACATATAAGTCTACCGTTTCAATAATACTGTCGCATCCAAGACTATTTTTAATTGTATCTATGAAAATACCCGTTTTAGTTCTTCCTCTAAAAGATTCTCCATCACAAATAGAATAATTTAGTGTTTTTCGATTAACAGAAGTGACCCAAAGGTTTATTTCTCGTATACTATCACATCCAAATCTATTTTTAAAGGTATCCAAATATCTTCCTGTATTCGATTTGCCTATAAAGATATCCCCTTCACAGATAGTTTTATTTATAATGGTTTTAGAAACAGGATTTACAGTTAGAAAAAGATTTCTAACACTATCGCATCCTAATGCATTTACAAATGTATCGGAATAAAAACCTGATTTAATTCTGTTGAAAAAAGACTCACCTTCGCAAATGGTTTGATTAAAGTTTGAATAGGTTGTTGTATTTACAATTAAAATCAATGTTCTGATAGAGTCACATCCATTAGCGTTTGCCCCAAGAAGTGTATCAATATAAGTTCCAGTTGAAGTTTTGCCTAAAAACGACTGTCCCTGACATATGGTTTGATTTATTGTTCCAAATGTTTTCGGATTTACAGTCAAGTTGAGCGTAATAATAGAGTCACAACCTTTTATATTAACTAATGTATCTATATAAGCACCTGAAACGGTTCTGTTGATTCCGTTAAACAAAAAGCTAGATCCCTGACATATGTTATGATTTATTGTTCCAAATGTTTTCGGATTTACCGTTAAGTTGAGTGTCAAGATAGAATCACATCCTTTTGCATTGACCAATGTATCGAGATAAGCACCCGAAACCGTTCGGTTGATACCATTAAATAAGAAACTATTACCTTCGCAGATCGTTTGATTAATCGTTCCAAACGTTTTTGGATTTATGGTTAAATTAAGCGTCAAAATAGAATCACATCCTTTTGCATTGATCAAGGTATCTAAATAAGTTCCAGCAATCGTTTGATTAATTCCGTTAAACAAAAAGCTACTTCCTTGACAAATGGTTTGATTTATGGTTCTATATGTTTTCGGATTTACCGTTAAATTAAGTGTAAGAATAGAGTCACAACCTTTTGCATTAGCTCCAATAAGTGTATCGATATAAGTTCCCGAAGTGGATCTTCCAAGAAAACTACTTCCTTCACAAATCGTTTGATTGATAGATCCAAATGTTTTTGAATTTACAATTAAAATCAATGTTCTGATAGAGTCACAGCCTTTTGAATTCGCACCTGTAAGAGTATCGATATAAGTTCCAGAAGTAGTTCTACCTAAAAACGACTGTCCTTGGCAAATGGTTTGATTGATAGTTCCAAAAGTTGATGTATTTACGGTTAAATTGAGTGTCAAGATAGAATCACAACCTTTTATATTTAACAAAGTGTCTAGATATGTGCCGGAAATTATTCTATTTATTCCGTTAAATAAAAAACTGGTTCCTTGGCAAATGGATTGATTTATGGTTCCAAATGTTTTCGGATTTACCGTTAAGTTGAGCGTCAAGATAGAATCACATCCTTTTGCATTGACCAATGTATCCAAATAAGCACCTGAAACGGTTCTGTTGATTCCGTTAAATAAAAAGCTGCTTCCTTGGCAAATGGATTGATTTATGGTTCCAAATGTTTTCGGATTTACCGTTAAGTTGAGCGTCAAGATAGAATCACATCCTTTTGCATTGACCAATGTATCCA
>JBIPMU010000285.1:0-4086 GCA_044377205.1 Chitinophagales bacterium
TCTAATCTATGGATTACTTAGATACTGTGAATTTCGCAGCACTTTGTGTCTCGCCATTAGTTAATTGTATGTGGTATACACCATTTGCAAAACTTGAGATATCAAATGTATGCTCCGATGTATTGGACTGATGACGCTCCTCGCTTGACATGACTACTTTACCATTCATATCCGTAATCGTGAATGATACCGGTTTGAGCGTATTGCTTGTAAGTTTTACATTCAATACTGTAGTTGCAGGGACTGGATACATCTCAATACCAAAGCCTTTGTTTACTCTATCTGATATACCCGATCCACTTGAAATCGTATAATCCATAAACATCGTTCCTCCTCCATTCTTAGCTACTAGGTTTGTAATCTCTACATAGTCCACATTATTGTCTTTTCCTACATTATTTGCCGATACTATTGTATTTGCAAATACTACTGGAGCCGATGTTACACCACTCAATAATGAAGATGTAAATGGAACTAATGTTGATGTAATCCAACTGCTTGATGGTCTGCTTGGTGTTACACTTGCATTGGTAGCTTTCAACTGAGCTAATTTTGTCATTACTTCCAACGTATCGGCTGGTGCATAGTAGAACTTCACATCATATGGATATTGAAGTGTACCACTTGTTACATCCACATTGAAGAATCTTCTTCCAAAGATCGCTCCGTTTGGATTGTTAGCTGTATGCTGCAAAGTAGTTATTCCTGCAGGGTTGATCTCGATATCTGGTGCAAATGACACATTGTTACCATTTTTACGGATTGCTAGTAAGAACTCATTTGGAACGCCTGCCTTAGCATAATATGTCCAGTTGTTTTCTGTACATTGCTCTACCAAGTTTTGCTCACTATTTGTAACCAATCTCACTTGTGTTTGTGGATTTCTTGAAATTACAAAAGCCGTATCTGAACTTACCGATGGACAGGCACCTGTACCTGATATTTGTACAAAGTATTTATCCCCTGTAGTTGGTATATTGGTTACCGTCAAACTATCAATTGTAGCGCCTGATATAGATATACCATTTTTAAACCATTGGTAGCTATGACCTGTTGTGGATGTAGTTACTCGCAATGTATGAGCCGTAGGGGCACAATTACTATTTCCTCTAGGCTGTGCCGTAATTACTGGTGTAGACTCTACCAATACCGTTACATCTGGAGATATAATTTGTGGACATGTTGTGCCGGTAAATGGTACCGCTTCCACTTTGTATGTTCCAGAATTTGCACTCGTAGCACTTGATACCGAATAAGTAGCAGATGTAGCACCTGGTATTACAGTGTTATTTCTATACCATTTGTAGCCATTTGCTCCTACTGCTGTTACACTTAAGTTTAACGCGCTTCCAGCACACAAGGTGTCTCCAATAGGATTACTTGTAATTACTGGACATGTAGTTTTCGTTACATTAGCCGTATTTGAAATTACTACATTAGTACATGGACTATTTGATGTAATTTCAACGGTGTATACACCTGCATCCGTAGCTGAATCAAAGCTTGAAACCGTATAACTAGAGCTTGTAGCGCCTGCTATTGGATTTCCATCTTTTTTCCATTGATATGTATTAGCATTGCTTGCTGTTACACTTACGGTAAAGCTTGATCCTGTCAATACCGCCGTAGATACGGGTTGTGTTGTAATCGTTGCTGGTGACGTAATCGCTTGGGTAAATGCTGCTGATGTAACATCTGCACAACCTGTTCTACCTACTGCGGTTACTGTATAGCTTCCTGCATCACTTGTAGCTGCGGTTTTGCTATATGTACTTGACGTACTTACTGTAGTTGTACCACGTCTCCAGATTACTCCATTATTGTTGGTAGCTGTAGCCGATAAAGTCAATGTACTTCCAACACACAATGGAGAGGTTCCTGATATTGCAGAAATTGTTGGTGCTGCATTGATTGTTACTTTTGCTACATTTGATGTAATCGTAGGACAGCTAGCTGCGCCGGTTACGTCTACCGTATAGTTTCCGCTATCAGCTAACATAGCACTTGACTTACTATAGCTTGAGCTACTTGGTGCACCTAGCGCTATTCCATTTTTCTTCCATACATACGTTGGAGTAGCACTTCCTGATACTGCAGTGTTCAAAGTAATCGTTCCATTCTCACAAATCGTTGTTGCTGTAGGTTGCGTTGTAAAGCTTATTGGATTACTTACCGTTACTACCGCATTTGTTGACATTGTATTCACACATCCTGCAAATGCTATCGCTTCCACTTTGTATGTTCCTGCCGTTGCTGCTCCTGCAGTTGCCACTACAAATGAATCGGTAGTTTGACCTGCTATTGCAACATTATTTCTATACCATTGGTAGCTTGCTGCGCCGTTTCCTACTACTGTCAACTTCAATTTGCTTCCTAAACAAACATCCGTCAAAGTTGCTGGTTGCGTCACAATCTTAGCCGTATCTGTAATCTTAACATTAGCTATAGTAGAAGTTACGTCAGCACATGGTGCTGCTCCTGATACCACTACCGTATAGTTTCCTGTATCCGATACCGTAAATGGACTGATAGAGATTGTAGCGGACGTACCTCCTTTGTTCGTACTTCCTTGTTTCCATTGATATGCAGTAGCATTACTTGCTACAACACTCAATGAAGTAAAGGTAGATCCATTACATCCAAAAGCACTTGCTATCGGTTGTGTAGTAATGCTAGGCGCTGCATTTACAGTTCCTGTTACACTATTTGAAGATACATTCGAACATCCTGCTCCACGATATGCTATTGCTACATAATTTCCTGAATTAGATGGCTGCGCATTTGTTTGGCTAAATGTAGAACCGGTTCCTACTCTTGTCGCACCGCTGAACCATACGATTGAATCGGCGTTAGTTGCAGCAATTGTAAAGCTCAATGTAGATCCTTGACAAATTGTACTAGCACTTGGTTGCGTAGTAATGCTTGCCGCTGGCGTTACATTTACTACCGCATTGTTTGAAGTAGCGCTAGGACATGCTGATGTAGAACTTACTACTACTTTGTAGGTTCCTGCATCTGTTGTAGCGGCTGAACTTACTGAGAAGTTGTTTGAGTTCGTTCCTACATTTGTAGCACCATTCATCCATTGGAAGCTTCTTGTACCACTTCCTGTAGCCGTTACACTTAAATTCAATGCACTTCCTTCACAAATCGTTGTATTTGCGGTAGGTTGTGCTGTAATTCTTGTACTATCGTCAACACCTACATTAACCGTGTCAGAAGTTACTGTCGTTGTACATCCTGTCAATGGTGTCAACTTCACAAAGTAGCTTCCGCCAGATGTCAATGTATTTAGATTTAATGTCGTAGATGAAGTAGTCGCTATCGGTGTAGCATTTCCTACTTTATACCACTCATATGTATTTACAGCACCTGCCGTTATACTCAATGCATACGTGCTTCCTATACATAACGTATCGCCAATTGGCTGTGTTGTGATTACTGGACACGTAGATTTGATGATATTTGCTGTTGTTGATGAAACAAAGTTTGTACAAGGCGACTGACTGTATACTCTTGCTGTGTATGCACCCGCTTGGGTAGCTGAGTCAAAGTTTATAATGGACAACGTAGCACCATTGCTGATTCTTGTTGCGCCTTTATACCATACTACCGAGTCAAAGTTGCTTGCAGTTACTGAGATACTTGCAGTTCCTCCTGTCAATACAAACGTATTGATTACTGGTTGTGTTGTTATGGTTGCTTGTGGTTTCACAGCACCTAGTACAACATTTGAAGTTGCATTCGTACATCCAGCAGCGCTATATGCTACTGCAGAGTAATTTGCACTATCTACACTCGAAGCAGAAGCCACATTGTATGAAGTTCCTGTACCTACTCTTGTAGCACCTCGGAACCATACGATTGAATCCGCATTGCTCGCAGCTATCGTAAAGTTCATCGCAGAACCTTGACATACTGTAGTCGCTGATGGCTGTGTTGTAATCGTTGCTAGTGGGGTAACTGTAGTTGTTACACTTGCACTTGTCGTGTCACCACATGGGCTGTTTCCAATTACTTTAACACTATACACACCTGCTGTTGCTGGTAATGTGAATGACGTTGCATTTTGGATACTATCCGTTC
>JBIPMU010000163.1:0-4084 GCA_044377205.1 Chitinophagales bacterium
TTTAGCTATCGTTTCAAATTTATAAAAATAAATATTTTTAATCGAATATAATGGATCTGTAATTAAATAAGATTCAATATCTCCATGTTCTATGGCTCCTACAATCCCAAAAGCATTAGCCAATAATTTTTGAAAATAAAGCGGAAGTTTGTAATTATTTTTATTTATTTCCTGCATAGTCATGAGAAGACCATAAGTCAAATTTTTCTTCTGCCAATTGAGCAGAGTCGGACTATTTTCTATTCGATGTTTTAGCGAATCTACCATTACAAAATAGACATTTCGATACAAATTTTCAACTTCTTCGCCCTCTAAATCTGCAATTTTACCATCTACTTTTCCGTCAATGCTATCTATTCTTCTCATTTCTTTTGACATAAGATTGTGCATTGGGTGGAGCTGCGCTTCAAGCGATACGCATACAATCCATAATAAAAATACAAGGCATTTTTTCATTTTTATAATTTATCTATTATATTTTTTTTTCAAAACACATTCTAACTTGTAAAACTCAAAATCTGAAACCGTATTAGGGGATATGATGGTGTAATAGACTCTACCCCAAACATTTTGGTAAATAGACTTCCCCTTCAAAACCACGTGAGTACTATCGCCTTGCGGCGTCAAATACATTCCTACTCCGATAGCTTGTTCATATTTTTGGCTAAAAACAATATAATATTTATAAGTATTGGGTTTTAAATGTGTTGTCTTCACTTCTATCGAATCCGAATTGCCGTAATACTCTACCCATTTTGGGATTGTGGTATCTTTGACAATAAATTTAGTGATATTTTCTCTTGAGATACGATATGTTTCCAAATCATTCGAAGCATGCCAGACACTATCGATAGGGTATGGCAAGGTTTTAGCAACTTCAAACTTCGTATTTTTGGGAGCAAGGAATGTAAGAGTGATCATAGCTATCAAGACAATAAATACTATAAATAAAATAGCGGCCAACAGTTTACCTAAGAATTTAGATTGATTATTATTCTCCATTTTTTTTAATTTACAGATTTATTTTCTTCATATATTAATCTCAAAAGAGTCTGACCAACTGCTTTCAGAGCATTTTTGTCTACAGATGCCATATTGTCATTGTGTGTATGCCAATACGAAGCAAATGCATTGTTTTGATTTTCTTGAAGGTGAATAATATCAATAGTAGGGATGCGAGCCAAACTATTGACATACGTATGATCATCGGTAATAGCGGGGCCTTCTTTATATGAAAAAAATCCTGAATAGCCTAAATCAGATGCATGACTCCAAACACGCTGCACCAAATTGGGCGCATAGGCCATGCTATATCCTTCTTTAAGGAATGTGGCTCCAAATCCTCCAACCATATCGAGCAATACACCATATCGAATCGTATGTGGCGTATGTATATTTTTTGCCCAAAATTGTGATCCTAAGCAATAGCTATCTTTCATTTCTGGGAAGCCACTATTTTCAGGCTGTCCATAATCTTCTATATCAAAAAAAACGATATCGATACCAATAGTAGGTTTTTGTGATTTCATTGCATCCAATAGCGCTAATAGCACCCCAACACCACTTCCTCCATCATTGGCACCCAAAATAGGTTTTTTCTGATCTTTTGAGTCTTGATCGGCAAAAGGCCTTGTGTCCCAATGTGCAGAAAACATGATCCGATGGGGATTTGATGGATTGATTTGTGCAATGATATTTTTGCCCTTATGTTTTTTCCCATCAAAAGTAGTCGTCTCAAATGTTTGAATAAATGCGGTATCGCTCAAAGATTTCATCATAGATAAAAGCCATTGAGCACACGCCTCATGTGAACTAGTACTTGGTACTCGGGGTCCAAAATTTACTTGTTTTAGTATAAAATCATATGCCAATTGATTATTGAAGTTTGGGGTTTCTATTTTAGCTATTGTTTCTTCATCTGCATCAGGCTGAAGGACTTGTTTAGAATCTTCACAAGAACAAAAAAGAAAAAAAACTAAAGAAAAAACAACAGTAATTTTATTTAAAAGATACATCTTTATTGTATTTCAGAATTATATAATTACAAAATTACTTATTTTTGAAGAAAGTAGGCGTTTTTTTGAGAGAAATTGGAATAAGTATAATTTGAAAACTGTATTTTTGCCATATAAAAATCAATTTATGATCCAAAGAATTCAAACCTTATTTTTAACATTGATTGTCATCGTGGCGAGTGCTGGACTTTTTCTAAAATTATATTCAATAGATGGGGATTCTCATATAGTATTAGAAGACAATAATTTGACTATTGTATCTTCGATTATCAGTACTATTTCTTTGGTGAGTATTTTTATGCATGGAGATAGACGAAAACAAATAAGGCTTTGCTATATCATCATGTTTTTGAGTTTGATTTATGGAGTTATTATAGGTATTGATTATTCAAAATACAACACCGATTTCAATACCATGCTTATTGGATTTCCAATTATCATATTTATCTTGGCTTATTTTGCTCAGTATTTTATCAAAAATGATTTAAAATTGGTAGAAAGCGCAGATCGATTGAGATAATACAATTTGTATTACCTTATAAAAGCAAAGGTTCCTTTTCGTTTCAAGATTTGACCATCAAGCATTTCAATCTCTGCTATATAAATGTAGTCTCCCGATTGGACATAATCTCCTTTGTACATTCCATTCCACGCATTTTCTTGTGTATGAGAATCAAAGACTTTTTCGCCCCAGCGATTGTATATTTCTAAACTATATCGTTTTATTTTATTTCCAAAGATTTTGAATGTTTGATTCTCCTGATAGAGGTCATTTGGGTTGAATATATTAGGGATATAGATCAATTCTCCATCTAATCCTTTAATTCTAATTAAAGTATTGGCTTTTACTTCACAATTATTTCCAAAAGTAATTGAAAATTTAAGATTGGTATTGCTTGTACCATAAAATGTATTATTGATACAATCTGCACATTTCAAACTTTCATTAGGAGTCCACATATAGTTTAGCGAACTATATGAGCCTCCAATTATTTGAATATTAGGAATTAAATCTATGCTACTCCCCGCTTCCAATTCATATATAGAGTCTAATGATAATCTAATCTCTGGCGGCGATGTAATTGTAAATGTAGTGTCTACTTCACATTCATTTTCATCGCGGATAGTAACTTTGTATGTACCTTTGGTTAAAAACGAAAATCTTTGCTCTTTGGCAAATGGGTTATCGTTTATTTTTAATGAATAACTTTGGCTATTTGTAGCCGTTCCATTAAATGGACTCACAAGAATGAATGCATCCATTAATTTGGGACAGGTTTCATTTCTAGAAATATAATTTGCCTGTATTCGAGTAGGTTCGGTCAAATAAATATCATCTAAAATGTATCTACATCCCGAATCATCCGTTACCGCAACGTTATATTTTATATTAGCATACATATCACTCCCAATACTATCTTTATCGCCATGACTCCATAGATACGTGTATGGATACTTACCGCCTTTTGCTTTAATAACAGCCTTACCCTCCGGCACTCCAAAGCAACGAAGATTATAGAGCGAATCTATCGCTGCTTCAATAGCCCCATCTGCTGGTTTTAATTCAAAATTAAATGTAAGAGCACAATTATTATTATCTTTAACCGTAACAGAATATGCCCCTCTTTTATTATGTATAGCAGAATCCCCTGTAGTATTTGTATAAAATGCGCCCGTCCAGCTATATACATAGGGCAATGCCCCGCCCTCGACATTTAATTTAGAAGGCCATATATTAGCAGTTTGGCAATTAGGATCATAATTAATCAATGTTGAACGCATAGAATCTTTTAGAATGAGGTCTATAGTATCTTTGAAAAGACATCCGACATTATCATTTGTTTCATATGGATAAAGACCATTTGGCAATGCGTTGTATATTCCAGTATTGTTTAAAATCCCATTCAATTTATAAGTGAATTGTGCTGTTCCATTTACTGGGACCAATACAACATTGGTTTTGCTATCAGGACATTTTGGGTCTATGAATCTGGGAGATACTCGGAAACGATAATTTGTATCCAGTATAGAAGTATCATTCTTAAAACAAGAATTGGCATCAAAAACTT
>JBIPMU010000004.1:0-14639 GCA_044377205.1 Chitinophagales bacterium
TCTTTTTTAACTTATATTTGCATCCCGAACATTTTCCCTATATATGCCAAAAGATACATCTATTAAGTCGATTTTAATTATCGGAAGCGGTCCTATAGTCATAGGTCAAGCCTGCGAATTTGATTATTCAGGTACACAAGCATCATTAAGTCTCAAAGAAGAAGGAATTAGAACTATTTTGATAAATTCCAATCCAGCAACGATAATGACAGACCCTATGATGGCGGATAAAGTATATTTATTGCCATTGGAGCCTGAAAGTATAGAAAAAATTCTTGCTGAAAATGAAATTGATGCGGTATTGCCTACTATGGGTGGTCAAACAGCTTTAAATTTAGCTATAGAATGTGATGAAATGGGCATTTGGGAGAAATATAATGTCAAATTAGTAGGGGTAGATATTGAAGGTATTAAATTGGCGGAAGATAGAGATAAGTTTAAGCAATTGATGGTCAAATTGGGGATAGGAATAGCTCCAAGCAAAGTAGCTAATTCATTTCTCGAAGGCAAAGAAATTGCACAAAATATTGGATTTCCACTAGTTATCCGTCCATCATTTACACTTGCTGGAACGGGAGGTAGTTTTGTGCATACAAAAGAAGAATTTGACGAGAAACTAAAGCGTGGATTGGAAGCTTCGCCAGTTCATGAAGTATTGATAGAAAAAGCTTTGTTTGGATGGAAAGAATTTGAGTTGGAACTTTTGCGCGATTCCAATGACAATATGGTTATCATTTGTACCGTAGAGAATTTTGACCCAATGGGGATACATACAGGGGATAGTATTACGGTAGCTCCTGCTATGACATTGCCGGATACGGTGTATCAAAAGATGCGTAATCAATCCAAACAAATTTTAAAAGCTATAGGTAATTTTGCTGGAGGGTGTAATGTGCAGTTTGCATTAAATCCCGAAAATGAAGATATAATTTGTATTGAAATCAATCCTAGAGTATCAAGAAGTTCGGCATTGGCTAGTAAAGCTACAGGATATCCTATTGCCAAAATTGCTGCTAAGCTAGCTATTGGTTATCATTTGGATGAATTGAAAAATCAGATTACAAAAACTACTTCTGCTTTTTTTGAGCCTTCATTGGATTATGTAATTGTAAAAATTCCTCGTTGGAATTTTGAGAAATTCCCAGGTGCTGATGAAACATTAGGCTTACAAATGAAATCCGTAGGTGAGGTTATGGGAATTGGAAGAAATTTTCAAGAAGCATTACAAAAAGCTTGTCAATCGCTTGAAAACAATAAGATAGGACTTGGCGTAGATGGCAATGATAGTAGAAATGTAGACGAAGTTTTGGCTGCATTGAAAAATGCTTCATGGGATAGAATTTTCAAATTGAGAGAGGCTTTAAAATTGGGAGTTCCTAAAACGAAGATTTATGAAATAACCAAAATCGATTTTTGGTTTTTGAGACAGATTCAAGAATTAGTTGATTTTGAACAATCTTTGAAGAAATTATCGTTCCAAGATTTGGATAAAGAAACATTGTTAAAAGCAAAACGAAAAGGCTTTTCGGATTTGCAGTTGGCGTATATTTTCAAGAATGAAGAAGACGATATTTATAATAGAAGAAAAGAATGGGGATTGAAAAGAGTCTATAAAATGGTAGACACTTGTGCGGCCGAGTTTGATGCACAAACGCCATATTTTTATTCAACTTTTGAAGCGCATAATGATAGCATAATTTCTGAAAAGAAAAAAGTAATTGTTTTAGGTTCGGGGCCTAATCGAATTGGCCAGGGAATTGAGTTTGACTACTGTTGTGTTCATGGACTTTTTGCGCTAAAAGAAATGGGATATGAAGCCATAATGGTCAATTGTAATCCCGAAACCGTTTCTACTGATTTTAATACTGCATCAAAATTATATTTTGAACCAGTGTTTTGGGAACATTTACGTGAAATTATTGATTTAGAAAAACCAGAGGGCGTTATAGTGCAGTTAGGAGGACAAACGGCCCTTAAATTAGCTGAAAAATTAGAAAAATATGGAATTCCTATCATAGGAACTAGTTATGACAATATGGATTTGGCGGAAGATAGAGAGCGTTTTAGCGATTTATTAAAAGCTCTTGAAATTCCATATCCTCGTTATGGTGCTGCCAAAAATGCTGATGATGCATTGGACGTAGCCCACAAAGTTGGTTATCCTGTTTTAGTTCGTCCTTCTTATGTATTAGGAGGTCAAAAAATGAGAATCGTAATTAATGACGATGAGTTGACAAGCGGTGTGGTTAGTATTTTGAAACATTTTCCTGACAACAATATTCTTATAGACCATTTTATAGATAGAGCCGAAGAAGCTGAAGTAGATGCATTGTGCGATGGAACGGATGTTCATATCATGGGAATTATGGAACATATTGAGCCTGCTGGAATTCACTCAGGAGATAGTCATAGTGTTTTGCCTCCTTTTTCTTTGAGCGATGAAGCCATTGAGAAAATTAAAGTATATTCGAAGAAAATAGCATTGGCATTGAATGTAAAGGGACTTATCAATATTCAATTTGTAGTAAAAAGAGCTACAAATTTAAACGAACAAGATGAAGTGTATGTAATAGAAGCCAATCCTAGAGCTTCAAGAACGACTCCTTTTATTTGCAAAGCGTATCAAATTCCATATTTGAATTATGCCGCTAAAATCATGACAGGCGACATGAAGGTAAAAGATATAAAAGTACAGGAAAAGCTGGATGGATATGCTATTAAAGAACCAGTATTTAGTTTTGATAAATTTCCAAATGTAAAAAAAGAGCTAGGTCCTGAGATGCGAAGCACAGGAGAAGCTATTCGTTTTATTTCAAATATCCGCGACCCTCATTTCCGCAATTTATTCAAAATGAAGAGCATGTATTTGAGTAGATAGACTCAGAATAGATTAAAAAAAATTAAACCAATAAATAATAAATTATTGTAAATTTGCCCTTTAAATATTTTAAATATGATTAAGCCATTAGCTACAATGCTTTTTATCTGGGGATTGATAATGTTTTTGATTACTAGCTTCAATTATTTGAACAATCCAAGTTTTATTGAATATAACAATGCCGTGAAATATTCAATGATAGATTCAGGAATGTCATTTTCATTTTTGATTTCTACAATAATGATGGTTAGTGGATATACTCTTTTGAGAGTAAGCCGTGTCCCTCGTGATGTATAATAATTTTTGATGAACGAGTCTCGTTTTGAAAAATCAAAACATATAATAGAGCAAAAATCAAGCTTAAAGCAAGATATTTATGCCCATACAAAGTCTATTTTTCATACATTCAGGGAAAAAGCAATTGACTATGCTAGCGAATTGTCTCCATGGATATCAGAAAAAGACAATAGAGTTAAAATAGAGTTTACAGAGAAAAACATCAATGAATTTTGGCTGCAAGTTGGAGGAGATATTATTATTTTTTCTATGCATACCAACGTTTTTTCGTTTGATCCAAAAAATGCTGTTCTAAAATCGAAATACGTACAAGAGGATTTCAATCGCTCATATTGTGGTATGATAGAGGTATATAATTTTCTGAGCGATTCGATTAAATATGAAAGAAATAATGATATAGGAGAATTGATAGCTCGAATTTTTATCAATAGTGAGAACCATTTTTTTGTTGAAGGTGAGGGCCAACTTGGATTTCTGTATAGTGATTTTGGCGCATTGATTTTAAATGAAAATGTTGTATTGAATTTAATAGAACAATGCGTAATTCGAAGTGTCGAATATGATTTATGGGCACCAATATTTAATGAGGTTAAATATATTCCCTTGGGGTATATGATTACAAAAAGTGGTATAACGCCTCATGTTACTTCTAAAAGATTAGGATTTGATATCTCCAATTTAAAGGATATTTCAAATTCCAATGAAGCTTAGTTTTAGAGGGTTTTTTTAAAATTAGTTTAATATTGAATTTTATATGAATTATTATCAAAATGAACAGCCCATTATTCTGAGAGAATACGGTAAATCCTTGCAAAATATGGTTTTTAAATGCATGGAAATCAAAGATAGGGATAGAAGAACCCAGGCTGCTCACATGATTATAGACATCATGTCCAAAATTACACCACAAGAAAAAAAGGCAGAAGATTACCATCAAAAATTGTGGGATCATCTATTTTTTATTTCTGATTTTAAATTGGATGTAGATGCACCCTATCCAATGGTAGAAAGAGAGTTAATAGTGCCAAAACCTGAAAAATTTCATTATCCTCAGCGAATCAATCGATACAGACATTATGGGAAATATATAGTAGAATTTATAGAACATGCAGGAAAGATGGAAGATCAAAAAAAACGTGTGGTAGCCCATCATATTGCTAGTTTCATGAAATTAGTTCATAAAACATGGAATAATGAAGTGGTAAATGACGAAATTGTAAAAAATGATTTGACCAATATTTCTAATGGAAATTTGGAAATGCCTCAAGATGAATCTATTAAGCAATTAGTCTCAACAAAGAATACAAAAAACACGTTTAACAAAAACAATAAAAATAATAAGAACAAGAAACCAGGAAATATCCAAGGGAATAAACCCGTATTTAATAAGAATAAACGAAAATAATATCGTTGTATAGAAGAAAATGGTCTTTAATTAAAAAGTAAAATATGAAACTATTTGAAGTAGAAGGTGGGAGAAAGTTAAAAGGTGAATTGCAGCCACAAGGTGCCAAAAACGAAGCATTACAAGTGATTTGTGCTGTTTTGCTCACGGAAGAAGAAGTGGTTATCAATAATTTACCCAATATAAGAGATGTAAATGCATTGATAGATTTACTCTCTTCTATGGGAGTAGAAGTGAATCGTATTTCTCCAAATACTTGTAGCTTTAAAGCAAAAAATGTAAATATTGAATATCTTCATACCGATGCATATAAGAAACAAGCGAGTGCACTTCGAGGCTCAGTAATGGTTTTGGGGCCTTTACTTTCAAAATTTAAAAAAGCGTATTTGCCAAAACCTGGCGGGGATAGAATAGGACGTAGACCTTTAGATACCCATTTGATAGGGTTTGAAAAATTAGGTGCAAAATTTGAGTATGATGATACTTCTGAATTTTTTGCAATCAATGCGGAGAATCTTACAGGAACCTATTTATTGTTAGAAGAGCCTTCGGTTACAGGAACAGCAAATATTCTAATGGCAGCCGTTATGGCCAAAGGAAAAACGACGATTTATAATGCGGGATGCGAGCCTTATATTCAGCAGTTGTGTCTTATGCTTAATAGTATGGGCGCGAAAATCACGGGAATAGGTTCAAACTTATTGATGATTGAAGGTGTAGAAAGTTTGGGTGGATGTAAGCATACCATTCTTCCCGATATGATAGAAATAGGCAGTTTTATAGGAATGGCCGCTATGACAGAGTCCGAAATTACGATTAAAAATTGTAGAATTGACATGTTGGGATTAATCCCTACAGTTTTCAGAAAAATGGGGATTCAATTTGAGTTTCGAGGGGATGATATTTATATCCCAGCACAAAAACACTATGAAATTTCAAAGTTTATAGACGGCTCTATTTTAACAATTTATGATCACCCATGGCCAGGATTTACTCCCGATTTATTAAGTATAATTTTAGTAACCGCTATTCAAGCAAGTGGAAGCCTTTTGGTTCATCAAAAAATGTTTGAAAGTAGATTATTCTTTGTAGATAAACTCAAAGATATGGGTGCACAAATTACACTTTGTGATCCACACAGAGCTGTAATCATAGGATTGAATAAATCTATACCTCTAAGAGGAATAACGATGTCTTCTCCTGATATTCGAGCTGGAGTGGCCTTGTTAATAGCTGCAATGAGCGCAAAGGGGACATCCATTATACATAATATAGAACAAATAGACCGTGGATATGAAAATATCGATGGAAGACTTAATGCTATAGGAGCTAAAATTATAAGAAAATAAAAGGGGTCTATTTTTGGAAGGATTTTATCCAATTTTTCCAAGAAATGAATAATTCCAAACCACGAGGCGTTCCAATAGATTCTGGATGGAATTGAAATCCTGCGATGGGAAGTACTTTATGCGCAAATGCCATAATTTCATCATCAGAATTTATTGCTAAAATCTCAAGTGGGCTTGTTTCATTCATAGAAATAATCAAGGAATGATATGGCATCACTTGCATAGTGTTATGATCTAAAAAATCAAATAATGGATGATTCTTGCATAATACATTCATGGGAACTCCATGAATAGCTTTTTTTGCTTTAATAGATAAATGTCCGTAATGGTGTCCTAAAATTTGATGTCCAAGGCAAATCCCTAGAATAGGTATGTTTTTTTCATTATCTGCTATACAGTTTATTAATTTTGGATACGATATAGCTTCGTTTGGGCCAGGGGAAAGGATAATAGCATCATAAGAATTCAGTATAAAATCATCTTGAAAATCATGATAAGAAAGCATTTTTACATTGATATCAATACGTCTCAAATAATCATAAATATTGAGTGTATAAGAGTCCTCGCAGTCTATTAATAATACGTTCACAATATTTAAAATGGATTACTGAAAGAAGTATCTTTTATAAAATCCACATCATTGAGCATCAATAGATAACTTTTTAATTGATCTAATTTAGATTGCGGAAGACGTAATCCTCCTTGACTCGCTTTTTTCATATTAGGATCAATAGTAATATTGTTTTTAACCCCAGTATTATAGTGATTGAGCACTTCATCAAGAGTAATTTGTCTACCATCATGCATATAGGGAGCGGAATAGCTAATATTTCGCAAAGAACCTGTTTTGAATTTACCATAATCTGATTGTAATCCAGTGACAGCACCTTTGCCTTTATCTGTAAATTGGGAATATGAATTGAAATTATCCAGCCCATTATTATGAAATTCATTATCAGTAAAAAGCGGATTCCCTTTAGCTTCACCATGGCAGTGAAAACAATCACCTTCTTCTGTTTCAAATATAGATTTCCCAATTAATTCATTTGGGGTTAAGTATTTTTCAGGCAATCCTTCCTTTGCTCCTTTATCATATCGGGTACCGGCTGATATCATGGTACGAATAAAACTCGCTAATGCTTTTACAATTTGATCTTCTGTTATGTCGTCATTCCCATAAACCTTTTTGAAAAGAGTTAGATAACTAGCATTGTTCTTTAAAAGGGGTTTAACTTTATTAATATTAAAATTTTGCTCACCTATTAATGCATCTTGACACGTGCTCTCAAGCGAACCCGTACGACCATCCCAGAAATAATTATTTGTATAAACTAGATTGAATAATACGGAAGAGTTTCGTGTAGTAGAGCCGTGATTTACTTTTTTGCTCATAGCAGTATTGTCTCCAAATGCAAATTGTTGTTTATGACAATTGGCGCATGATATCATGCCATCTTCTGATAATTGAGGATCATAAAAAAGCATACGGCCAAGTCTTACTTTACTTTTTGTAAGTGGATTATCTTTAGGGATTACAGGAGGTGGAAAATGTGAAGGCGAATTGAGGATAAATGGCTCATCTTTTGAGTCTGAAGTATAAACGCCTTCTTCACAAGAAGTAAAATATATGACAATGCTCAAAAATAAGATAAAACGTATTTTCATTACTACGTATTTTTTTGTCATACAAAGATATTAAAAAATGACTTAATAAATCTAGGATATTTTTTATATATACAGAAAGATTGATTTAATATCAATTAATTTTTAAAAAAATTTTATCTTTGCTTTTTTTATGCGATATTTTTAGTAATTATATAAAAAATATTTCTGACAATAGAAAATAATATAATGTAATGAATAATTTTCAACAAACTATAAAAAATGAAATAAGCATCAGCGGCAATGGACTTCATAGCGGTAAGTCGGTAACGATTACACTCAAGCCAGCTCCTGCAGGTCATGGAATTAAATTTCAACGAATTGATTTGGAAGGGATGCCTATTCTCGATGCTAATTGTGATTGGGTATCGAATAGCGAGCGCAGCACTACTATTGAAAAAAATGGCATAAAATTAGTTACAATTGAACATCTTTTGAGTGCACTTCATTGTGCAGAAATAGACAATGTTTTGATAGAAACCAACAATGAGGAAATGCCTATTTTAGATGGTAGCGCCAAACCTTTTGTAGACATAATTAAAATCTCAGGCTCGGTTCGTCAGGACGCGGTTAGAGATATATTTTCTCTTAAATCAAACATAATGATAGAAGATCCAGAAACAGGATCTAAAATCATAGCTATGCCTTGCGATACCTTCAAAGTAACAGTTATGGTTGACTATAAATCTCAGATTGTTGGACCACAACATGCTACGTTGGAAAGTTATGAAGATTTTGAAACAGAAATAGCGCCGTGTAGAACCTTTGTATTTTTTCATGAATTGGAAAAATTATATAATGCAGGCCTAATAAAAGGCGGAGATGTAGATAATGCTATTGTAATGGTGGATAAAATGCCTACAACAGCCGAAGTAGAAAATTTATCTAAATTATTCAATAGAAATGATATTACGGTAAAATCCGAAGGATTTTTAAACAATCTTGAACTTCATTTTCAGAATGAACCTGCTAGACATAAACTATTGGATGTGATAGGAGACCTTACTCTTGTAGGAATGCCTATCAAAGCGCATATTATTGCTACCTATCCGGGGCATAAAATCAATACCGATTTTGCTAAATTGATCAAGCAAAAAATAAAAGAATCCAAAACCCAAATTGTAGCACCAGAATATGATGCCAACAAAACACCTATTTTCGATATTCATGATATTCAAAAAATCTTGCCACATAGATATCCTTTCTTATTAGTAGATAAGGTGATAGAATTGACCGATGAGTTTGTAGTAGGGGTAAAAAATGTAACAGCAAATGAGAACTTTTTCCCTGGACATTTCCCTGATAATCATGTAATGCCAGGCGTATTGCAGATTGAAGCTATGGCGCAGTGTGGGGGTATGCTTGCACTACGAAGTATTGAAGATACGTCGCAATATGATGTATACTTTCTCAAAATAGACAAAGCCAAATTTAAACGAAAAGTAGTACCCGGAGATACACTCATAATGAAAGTAGAACTCATGAGCCCTATACGAAGAGGGATCGTAGAAATGAAAGGGACTATTTTTGTAGGAAATTCTATTGCTACTGAAGCCGAAATGATGGCGACCATAATCAAAAAACAAAAGCCTGAAAATTCTTAAAATGCAACGTATTGCATATATTTCTCATCTATATAATTATTGTATACTTATTAATTTTTTTAAATGCTACAACCCTTAGCCTATATTCATCCTGATGCAAAGATTGCTGAAAATGTAACCATTGACCCTTTTACTACCATTTATGGTGATGTAGAAATAGGAAAAGGAACCTGGATAGGTCCTCATGTGACTATTATGGATGGAGCTCGTATTGGTGAAAATTGTAAAATTTTTCCTGGAGCAGTAATCTCTGCAGTGCCTCAAGATTTAAAATTCAAGGGCGAAAAGACCTTGGTAGAAATAGGTGATAACTGTGTCATCCGTGAATGTGTAACTATCAATAAAGGAACTACACATTCTATGAAAACCAAAATAGGCAATAATTGTCTTATTATGGCATATGCACATTTTGGACATGATACCATTATGGGCAATAATTGTATTGTTGCTAATTCTGTAAATTTGGGAGGACATGTACTTATTGACGACTGGGCTATAATAGGTGGTGGTGTGAATGTACAACAATTTACACGTATAGGTGCGCATTCATATATTAGTGGTGGAATTAGTATCAATAAAGATATTCCTCCTTTTGTGAAAGCAGCTCGTATGCCTGCATCATATCATGGTGTAAATAGCGTAGGCCTCAAACGAAGAGGATATTCGCAAGAAACCATAAATCATATTTTTGATATTTATAGAATTTTATTTGTCAAAAACTCAAATATCTCAAAAGCGGTAGATATGATTGAAGCACAGATTCCACCTTCAGCAGAACGCGATATGATTCTTCAGTTTATCAATCAATCTCAAATAGGATTGATGAAAGGATTTAGAAGTATTTATGACAAATAGGTACAAAAAGAGCCTTTTACCCCTATGATCCAGATAGATGCTATTTCTAAAACCTATAATTACAATAAACTTTTCGAAGATTTTTCGGCTACCTATCAATATGGGAATATTTATGGTATAGCAGGTAGAAATGGTTCGGGCAAGTCCACTTTGCTCAAAATGATTTCCAATTTTATCACTCCCAGTCAGGGCAAAATTAGTTATTTTGATACGACAGGAAATGAAATCAAACAGGACGAAATATACAAATTTATTTCGTATACAGCACCTTATATAGAACCCTATACCGAAGGTACGCTTGAAGAGGCTATTCGTTTTCATTTTTCAGTTAAGAAACTACATGAAAAAACTTCTTTTGATGAGCTCTTAGCTTTGCTCAATATAGATAAAAATAAGAAGGTACAATCTTTTTCTACCGGCATGCTCCAACGGTTGAAATTGATACTAACTATCTGCTCCGATACACCTTTTTTGTTGATAGACGAGCCTACCGAAACCTTGGATACACAAGGAAAAAAATGGTTTAAAGAGTTATTAAATAGATTTTCGGCGCATAAAATAGTGCTAATAGCAAGCAACAATTCCGATGATTTTGAAGCGTGTATAGACGTAAAAAATATTGAGGATTATAAAAAATAATATTTTTTCCAGAAAACTATAATAGCTATAGATTTTTTGTTTAAAAATTAAAAAAGTACTCGATATTAAAAATATTTTTAAAGTTTTGAAATTTATTAATAATTATGTGATCGGATACTTCCTCTCTCTTGATTTAAATTTGTTATTTTTTAATTCTTCATTTTTCTGTAATCAATTATATTTGTACACTACAAATTATATACATGCAAGTAAATATTATTAATAAATCCCAGCATCCTTTGCCTAATTATGAGACGTTAGGCTCAGCTGGGATGGACATTCGAGCTAATTTGGAATCATCAATCATACTGCATTCTTTGGAACGTACAGCGGTTCCTACAGGACTTTTTCTAGAACTTCCAGTAGGTTTTGAAGCGCAAATTCGTCCACGAAGTGGTATGGCGCTCAAGCAAGGACTTTCAGTCCCAAATTCCCCAGGAACAATAGACAGCGACTATCGTGGCGAAATAAAGGTAATAGTTGTAAATTTATCCAAAGACCCAATAGAAATAAAGGATGGCGATAGAATAGCCCAAATGGTAATAGCCAAATATGAATCGATTTCTTGGAATATGGTAGATTCTCTAAGCGATACCGATCGAGGTGAAGGCGGATTTGGCAGTACAGGAAAAAAATAAATTGTAATTTTGACCTCTTAAAAATATAAAGCGAAAAGAAAGATGAAGATTATAGTACCCATGGCAGGCTGGGGTAGCAGACTGAGACCACATACCCTTACCGTTCCCAAGCCCATGCTAAAAGTAGCGGGAAAATCAATAGTAGAGCGTTTAATTTCTAATATTGCAGGCACTATTGCCGCACCAATAGAGAGTATTTCATTTATTATTCGCGAGGATTTTGGGAAAAAAATTGAAGCTGAATTGCATGAAATTGCAAAAAAATATAATACCACAGGACATATTTGCTATCAATCGGAGCCTCTAGGAACGGCACATGCTATTTATTGTGCTGCTGATAGTTTGGACGGTGAAGTGATAGTAGGTTTTGCCGATACAATGTTTCAAGCCGATTTTAAAATAGATAATACAAATGATGCCATTATTTGGGTAAAAGAAATTGAAGACCCATCAGCATTTGGTGTGGTGTCTTTGGATGACAAAGGATTGATAAATGGATTTGTAGAAAAACCAAAGGAATATGTTTCTAATTTGGCCATAATTGGTATTTATTATTTCAAAGATGGCAAACAGTTGCGAGCCGATATCAAAGAAATTATTGACAATAATATCACAGACAAAGGAGAGTTTCAACTCACTACGGTTCTTGAAAATATGCGTCTAGCACAGAAGAAAATGAAGCCAGGTACTGTTAGCCAATGGCTAGATTGTGGCAATAAAAATGCAACGGTAGACTCTAATAGAGAAGTATTGAAAGCTACTGGAAATCAAGTTCACGCTAGTGTAACATTGGAAAATGCTACAATCATTGAGCCTTGTTTTATAGATGAAAATACGATTATAAGAAATGCAATAGTAGGACCTTATGTATCTATTGGCAAAAATGCTGATGTATCAAATTCAGTTATCTCCGATACGATTATACAAGATACTACTAAAATAGAAAATTATATTCTATCAAATACTATGATAGGCTCAAATGCGTTATTAGTTGGTCGTTCTCAAGATTTGAGTGTGGGAGATTACAATCAAATTTTATCTTAACTTATATACGTAATATTATGCTAAATAAACCATATTTTCAGTGTTTTATAATTGGCTGTATATTAGTTTGTTCACAGGTGCTTTTTGCTCAACAAAATATTGACAAAAATGCTTTTCAAATGGAGGAAAAAGAAGTTCGATCATTAGAAACGTTTTTGGAAATTCTTCGCCTCAAAAGTGTTGGGAATACCGAGAGAGCATTGGAAGAATTGGTAAAATATCTCGAAACGAACCCCAATAATGCGGCTGCTAATTATGAAGCTGCACAATTGAGTTTTAATGAAAAAAAAATAGTTCCCGCTATAGTTTTTGCTGAAAAAGCAGTAGAATTGGATACTAAAAATGTTTGGTATAAAAATCTTTTGGTGGAATTGTATAATAAAAATAATGAACCCCAAAAGGCTATAAAAATTTATGAAAAAATCGTAAGGGAAAGCCCCAATGATAAGCAATCTGCAATGCAATATGCCTTTTTATTGGTGAAAGCTTCTGAATACAAGAAAGCTTTGGAAGTATTGACAATTTGGGAAAAAAGAGATGAGGGCGATGAGATGATTTTAGGTCAGAAACATCAAATTTATTTAAAGCTTAATGATTTTAAAAATGCTGAGAATGAGTTGAAAAAATTAATAATTAAATCACCTACAGATATTCGATATCAAGTGGCTTTAGCAGAATTCTATGAGGCCAATTTGAAGAAAGAGGAGGCAATAAAAGCTTATAAAAATATCCTTCTAATTGAGCCAAATAATCCTGAAGCATTGCTATATATGAGTGGACATTATATTGAACAAAATGATACTATGAGTTTTGCTTCTTCAGCAAATCGTATTATAAAAAATAATGAAATTAATTTCGATACAAAAATTGCATATTTAAGTTATGGACTAATGAATTTTGCCAAATTGGATACCCCAAAAAAGGATCTTTATCTTAGTCTGGCACAAGAATTGGCTGCAAATAATCCTACAGAAGCTAAGGCGCATGCTATCTATGGCGATTTTTGTTATTTGTATGAAAAGAATTTACAAGGATTGGAAGCATATAAAAATGCTTTAAAACACAAAAGTGATATTTTTGAAGTATGGCAAAATTTATTTTCAATTATGCTTTATCTCAAAAACTACAAGGATTTGGCGGATAGTAGCGAGTCGGCGCTGGAGTATTTTCCTGCACATGCAGCGGTTCATTTCTACAATGGATTAGCCAATCAATACTTAGATCGTTATGAAAAAGCAGAAAAAAGTTATCGAAAAGCGATTCGTTTTTCGGGAGATAATACAAAGTTAGAGGCACAATTATACAGCTCGTTAGGTGAAGTGTATCACAAGATGAAAAAAATAAAAGAGATGGATGAAGCCTTTGAGGAGTCATTGAAAATTGAGCCTGATAATGCCTTTACGCTTAACAATTATGCATATTATCTTTCGTTACGAAAAAGTCAATTGGAAAAAGCAAAGCAAATGAGCCGAAAATCATTAGATTTACAAGGACAAAACGGCTCTTTTTTGGATACATATGCTTGGATTTGTTTTCAACTGGGGCAATATCAAGAGGCTATGAATTTTCAAGAAAAAGCGCTTCAATATGAGAAAGATGACAAAACTACTATCTACGAACACTATGGGGATATAAATTTCAAAATGGGAAATATTTCAAAAGCCATAGAATATTGGCAAAAATCAAAAGATGCAGGCAACTCCTCTAAGACATTGCTTAAAAAAATAGCTGAAAAAAAGTATATAGAAGCCGTAGAATAAATAAATACAGCTATAATTATTTATTTTTTTAAGTATTTCTGTATGGGTTCTACAAAAACAGAAAGTAATATCAGTAAGCTTCCAAAATAAAAAGCCAATGAAAATTGATTGTATTCTTGAAACAAGAGTGCTGCAAAAATAAAACCATAAATAGGCTCAAGATTTACAGTAAGCGTAATTATAAAAGGATTGAGCTTTTTGATAGCAAAAATGGAGAGTAGAAAGGGAATATTTGTACAAAGCGTACTCAATAATAATATATAAATCCAGTTTGATTTTGTAATAGTATTGAGTGATGGGAAGTTGTGTGTACATAATAGAAAGAGCGATAATAAAAGCGCTCCAATACACATTTCTACAAATGAAATGGTAAAAGGATTGACTCCAGAAGTGAAATGTTTGTTCATCAATGAGAAGATGGCCGCCAAAATAGATGCTATTATTCCTAATAGAATAGCTGTAATGTATGACCCATTCCATTCAAAGCGTTGATTTTTATCGCCAAAAG
>JBIPMU010000164.1:0-4062 GCA_044377205.1 Chitinophagales bacterium
TGTATTAAAATCCTTTTCTTGAGTTTGTAGCCATTGAATCCACTCCTTTGCTGAATGAAATCTTTGCGTTCCTGTCAATTTCTCATATATATCATGAGCTCTTCGCTTGACTTTCAAATATCCAGGCAATGTTCCTTCTTTCTTACACCCTCTCCATATAGCATCACGCATTTCATCCCACAATTTTAGAGCTTTTGCTTCAATTTCTGCTTCCGACATCCAAGACAATTCATTGTCCAATACCAATTCCGAAACCGTTTTATTCATAGCTGCACAATGAGCCAAAATTGTATCTCCATTATGACAAGGGTTTTTAGAAGGAACACGTGCTTGAGCATCTTTTGCTGTTTCTTCTATTATAAATCCACCTCCTACGGAAAAGTATGTTTTTTCTATTATTGAATTGTCCTCCAAAACTACCATTAGTTTCATACCATTTGGATGAAAGTCTAGTGCTATATGTCCTTCAAAATGGATATTGTCATACCTAAATTCAATTTCTCGAACACCGCCAAATCTAATTTTTTTAGCATCTATAATTTGTTGATAAATAATTGCCAACGCATCCGTATCTTCTACCTTGTAGTCCAAACCCGCCAAGCCCAATACTATAGCAAAATCAGTACCATGTCCTTTGCCCGTTTTAGCAAGCGAACCATATAAATTGACTTCAAAATCTTTTACAGATTCAATCTTTCCTAACGACTTCACATGAGCTACAAAAGCCAATGAAGCTTCCCAAGGCCCCATAGTATGGGAGCTCGATGGTCCTATTCCTACTTTAATTAAATCAAAAACACTAATTGATTCCACGTATAATATTTTTGACAAATATAGTATAAAATAAACAAAATCAAATAAGATTACATAGTTAAAACATCAACCAATTGAGGGCCTTTGTATATAAATGCAGAATAAATCTGTATTAATTCGCATCCAAGAGCCATTTTATTTTCGGCTTCTTCGCGGCTATCTATTCCTCCTACTCCAATAATGGGCATGGAAGCATCTTTTGATTTCAAATAAGAAATTATGGAATTTGTTTTATCTGCAAGGGGTTTTCCGCTCAGCCCTCCATTTCCCATTGCTTCATACGAACTATAATCGGCTATAATACTTCTATCAATCGTAGTATTGGAAACTATGAGCCCTTCCAAAATGGAGTTTTGAAAAACATAGACAATCTCATCCAATTGATTTTCGTTCAAATCCGGAGCAATTTTGAGTAAAAGAGGCTTTTGAAGACCAAACTGATTTTGTTTTTTCTCGATAGTTTCAATAATTTTCAACAACATATCCTTTTCTTGCAATTCTCTCAAATTGGGTGTATTGGGAGAACTTACATTGATTACAAAATAATCTACATAAGGGAATAATTTCTCAAAACATATTTCATAATCTAAAAAAGCTGATTCATTGGGAGTATCTTTATTTTTGCCAATATTTCCGCCAACAATCATTTGATCCTTTCGATATTTTTTTAAATTCTCTACCACCGCATCGGCACCCAAATTATTGAAACCCATTCTATTGAGCAATGCTTCTTCCGATTTAAGACGAAACAAACGTGGCTTTGGATTGCCTTCTTGTGGACGTGGTGTAACGGTGCCTATTTCTACAAATCCAAATCCTAAATCCTCTAAAACATGAAGGTAAGCCGCATTTTTATCAAATCCCGCTGCCATACCCAATCGATTTCTAAAATCTAATCCAAACTGAGAAACAGGCTGATAATTTGTAGTGAAAAAATACTTCAAAACACCTATTCTAGAGAGGAATGACAAACTATTCATCGCAAAATAATGCGCACGCTCTGCAGGAATAAAAAATAAAATAGATTTGATTAATGAATACATTGAAAACTCAAAATTAGTTAAATGCCACAAAAATCTATTTTTTTTATTTGATTTATCAAAAAACTTTTAATTTAGCGGTCTTAAATACCATAAAGTGGCTTATTTCAATTCTACTTCCAATAGCAAACTCACAGACGAGGAATTAATAAAAAAATACAGATTTTCCCATGACAAAACCTATTTAGGTGAATTGTTTTTGAGGTATACTCCTTATATTTTTGGTGTTGCTATCAAAAATTTAAAAAGCCAAAAGGAAGCGGAAGATGTTACGCTAACTATATTTAATAAAATCTCATCTGATTTAAAACGAATCGATGTTACGGATTTTTCAAAATTACTGTATCAGCTTGTAAAAGAATTGTGTGAAATAGAAGTAAAGAAAAAAAATGCAACAGGTGAAGAATCAAAGATGATTTTGATTGATGAATTGACTAAAGAATCAGAAGACAATTTATATATCAATTCTGATAAACCCAAATTGAGTTTGGATGCTAATAATTTAAGATTAGCTATTGATACGCTCAATGAAAGTCAAAAAACATGTATTGATCTATTTTACGTTCAAAACAAATCATATCAAGAAGTTGCAGACATTACTGGATATAGCCTCAATCAGGTAAAAACAAATATTCAAAATGGGAAAAGACTATTAAAAACCTATGTAGAGAAAAAAATTAATTAAGAAGTCATGCAATTGAATATAGAAAAAAAATTTACTATGCTTTCCACAAAAGAGTGGATGCAATACTTACAACATAAGTTGCCAAATGATAGAGAAAAAGAACTTTTGGACAAAGCAGAATATGATGAATTTTTAAGAGAATCATTAGAGGCTATCAATTCAATGGAAGGAAGACATTTGGCCTATCAATCTTTAAATTATATTCATCAGCAAATTGAAAATACTACAGGCGTATCTGAATCTAGAATTTCGAATACAAATATAGATAAATATGAAACTCCGGTAGACACAAAGAAATACCTAATGATTGGACTAGCTGTTTTGGCAGTAATTTTAATAGCTTATGGCGTATTTTATTTTTTTAATAATACAACCCATAGCAATAAAGAGAATGAAGAAAACTCCATGAATGAACTAGTAGAAGATACCTCTTCAGCAACTAATACTATAGATTCATCCTCATTGCCTATGGAACAGATTACGCCTGATGCATCTAGTGCAGCAAATATTCCTGCTGCTACAACATCCTCAGCGACGACCATTTCAGACAATTCAAAATCTAATACCCCATCTTCAACAACACAAACAAATTCTGTTCCTATTAAAAATACCGACGATAATTAAGTTAAAAATTATTTGATAAGTTGCAGAATCATTATAAGAGTAATACAATTGAATTAAAATATATTAAATCAATAATTAAGAATTCAAAATGGTAAAATCATCTAAATCTATAGTTTCAAAATGGCTATTTCTAGGTTGTATAATGATTTTTTTTCAAATATTGATTGGTGGAATTACACGTCTTACTGATTCAGGACTATCAATAACAGAATGGGATATAATTAAAGGGACATTACCTCCAATGAATGAAGCTGAATGGATAGCTACGTTCAAAAAATATCAAATTCACGCTCAAAAACAATTTATTTCACTTCATGCTGATATGACTCTAAGTCATTTTAAGCGCATCTATTTTTGGGAGTATTTTCATAGATTATGGGCACGAATTATGGGATTTGTTTTTATTATACCCTTTATATATTTTATTGCTACTAAAAAACTAAGCCCTAAATTAATTCGACAACTTATTATAGTTGTATTATTGGCTTCACTTGCAGCTACTTTTGGATGGATCATGGTAGCGAGTGGCCTCAACGATGATAGTAGAACATGGGTAAGTGCATATAAATTATTGGCTCATCTAATGATTGCTGGCTCATTATTTGGTTTTTTGACTTATACCTATTACAATCACAAATTCAAACACTTGCAAAATAAATGTTACTTCTATTCCTCTAAATTATTGCTATGGATAGGTGTATTACTTTTTATTCAAATTGCCTTTGGAGCTCTAATGGCGGGAATGAAAGCAGCCTTAGTTTTTCCTTATCCTACTATTTTGCTTAAAATGTCATTATTTGGAGAAATGCTAAAAACCATACAAATTCAATCCTTCAATGATTTACTCAACTATGAGCCAAATAATGGCATAAAACTATTAGTTCAAATTTTTCATAGAAT
>JBIPMU010000005.1:0-14500 GCA_044377205.1 Chitinophagales bacterium
AATATTTCTGTAAAACCTATAAAGTAAAACATGAAACATCAAAACTCAAATTGCAATTGTTGTGAATGTATTTGGAAAAGAATAGTTCTTTGTTCTAAAGATAAAATAGTATTAACCACTATAAGAGGAGTACAAGCTACTTACAAAGTAGAGAAAGAATTAGTTGTATGGTTAACAATAGGCCCAAATCAAAATGTTCTATATAACCAAAGTAAAAAACAAATTTGTAATAGCCTTAATGCTCGCAGTTTAAATTATGGGCCATCTAAATATCCTGGCACTGCTACTTCATATAAATGGGCACTTTTAAATCATCTAAAAATATGGATTCAATAAATGGAATCTTAATTAATCATAAATAGAAATGAAAAAACTAATATTATATGTAGCACTTATATTAAATTTAAGTGCCTTTTCACAAGATGAAAAAACCGTAACTCTAGTTGTGAGCGGTCAAGGAAAAACACAAGATGAAGCGAAGCAAAATGCTTTGCGAAGTGCCATAGAACAAGCATTTGGTACTTTTATATCTTCTAAGACAGAAATACTTAATGATAGCTTGGTAAAAGATGAAATTGTATCAATAAGTAATGGAAATATTCAAAAGATTGAAATTATCTCAGAAGTACAGATACCTAATGGCGGATATGCTTCAACTATAAAGGCAACGGTTTCTATTACTAAATTGACATCGTTTGTAGAGAGTAAAGGAGTTGAGGTGGAGTTTAAAGGCGGTTTGTTTGCATCTAACATTTTGTTACAAGAATTATACGAAAAAAATGAAAAAGAAGTTATCAATAGAACTATTCCGATTTTAAATGAAATTGCAAACAAGTCTTTTGATTACTCAATTAAAGTTGGAGATCCTATTTTAGATAGAGAAAACTGGAGGATTCCTATAGCTGTTAATGTCATTGCTAATTCAAATTTTACTAATATACCAGCATTCTTAGAGCGAACAATAAAAAGTATAAGCCTTTCTTCTTCTGAAGTTGAAAATTATAGAAAATTAAATAAATCCGTATTTCTTATAACTCTTGCAACAATAGATTCTAAAGGCATTTATTACCTTCGCAACAAACAAAGTTTACTAACTATAATTGAATATATATATAGTTTAAATAATTCAATTATTAACTTTTCTATATTTAATGGTATGGAGAAAAAGCAGTTAATTCAATTTTCTAATCTATTTTGTTATGAAAATTTTAAAATAATTTTAAATCATAGTGGTAAAGCTGTTAGTATATTTAGTGATATTATTGATTATCGTCGTGGAATTAATAATAATTTTGATTATAAAAGTATAATCTACGATAGACATATACAAAATCTTTTGGAATTATTTTATTTTAAACGATCTAATAATGATAATTTTGACCAACCGTATACTTTTAAAAATGAAAGAATGGAATCTTTTCTTCCTCTTAAAAAATTAATATTAAATAATAAAGAGTTAGGACTTGTGATTTCTTTTGCTTCTATTAGGCCAAATAAGGATATAGTTCAGTTTATAGTCAATGATTATAAAACAATTGATGAGATTAAAAGAATAACAAAATATGAAGTAATTAAAAAAGATTAAGGCATATGAAATTAATTGATTTTAGATTCCTTGAAGAGCTTTCAATAAAGGGCAATGTAATTTTAACTAATGGAAAAAATTATGCTGAGGCAATATATGAGTCTAATATTCCATTTAGACCAGGTGTTTATTTAGTTTATTCTTTAAATGAAAAAGGTGCGGATCAAGATTTGCTTTATTATGGTAAAGCAGGCGTTACAAATAATAATGGAAGACCATATTTGAATTTCCATCAACTTCCAGAAAGGTTGCTTGCAGCTACTAAAATACCCAAAGGGCATCCTGATTATGATTCAAATATTAAAAAAGATATTACTAGAGCTAGGCTTTGGCCATGGTATGTTAGGAATATTTATAAATATGGTATAAAGATTTATTGGTTTATTACTGAGTGGCCAAATCAAAATCCGAATGATTTTGAGAAAAGAATTAAATTAGAATTGAAAGAAAAATACCCAAAATGGAAAAAGTCAATTTAAAAATAGTCGTTATTGCCCTGCTTGGTTTGTTCCTGTGTAGCAATTTAAATGCCCAATCCTTCAACGAAGATAAAACGTCATTCAGTAATTTCTTAAAGCGAATGTATTTATCATCACCCTTTGAAGGTGTGAAAATTGTTGATGATTATAATCATCAGTATTTAGTATCAGTTATAAGCGTAGAAAAAATCAAATACTCGGGTGAATCTGTTATGAATCGAGTAGCACAAGTAAAAGCACAATCTCAGGCAAGTACTTTTATAAATGGAGCTAATATATCCATGGATATGGTAATAACAACAAAAGAGACTAAAGATTCATTGAGTCATATTAAGACCATAACTGAAACAGTAGAGCAGATAAAGCAAAATTCAGTTGGATTTTCAAAAGGACTTGAGTTTTTGACCAATTTTGACAATGCAGATAATCTTAAAAAAATATTTATATTCATACGAGAATTAAAAAAAGAATAAATTTATTATAATTTTGAAAACACAATAGATTTACGAAAAAATTATTTTGTAGAATTTGTAACTTTTTCTTTACTTTCGTATCTAATTTCAAAATAACATAAAATTAAAAAAATGAAAAAAATTGTAATCGTATGCCTAATGGCAGTAGCTGCGTTTCATATGAAAGCTCAAACGTTGGAAGAAGTTATCAATAAAAATATAGAAGCCAGAGGTGGAAAAGAGGCACTTGCAAAATTGAAAACTATGGCAATAGAGTCTGAAGTAGATGAAGGTGGACAAAAAATTCCAATGAAAACCTATTTGGCACACAATAAAGGATTTAGAATGGAAGTTACCGCCATGGGAATGGATAATTATATGGTCGTAAACACAAAAGAAGGAGCTTCTTTTTCCCCTATTCAAGGTCAAAAAGGACCAGAAGCTATGCCTGCTGAGATGGTAGCCTCTATACAATCAGAATTTGATTTGGCAGGTGAATTCATTGGCTGGAAAGAAAAAGGATTGAAACTTGAGCTACAAGGTGAAGAAGAAGTAGAAGGAACTATGTGCTTCAAAATCTTATGTGTTTATCCAAATAAAAAAGAAAAACGTTTTTTCATTGACAAAGAATCATACCAAATCATTAGAGAAAATGAAAAATTTGAAGTAAATGGAAAAGAAATGGATGTAAACAAAGATTATGGAAATTTCAAAAAAGTAGATGGATATACATTGCCATTTTCTATGACTGGACAAATGGGAGCTATGAAAGTTACAAAGTATATGATTAATTCTGAGTTAAAAGATTCTTTATTTGAAGTAGCTAAAAAATAGTCTAGCGATAAAGAATATCTAAAAATATAAAGGCAAGTTTTAAATGAAAGCTTGCCTTTTTTTATAAACCTAAAATGTATTGTATGAAAAACACTATGCTCAAAATAAATGCTCTAATTATCTTTTTTGCTTTTCAAGCGCAAGCGCAAGATGGCATTAATTCGTCCACGTTTAATAATATTCAAGGCGTTTGGTATGGACCAGGCACGTTGAGCGGACGTATTACGGCTATAGAAGGCGTATTTAATGATCCTAAGAAAATAGTAGTAGGAACAGCGGGTGGTGGCGTATGGATTACCGAAAATGGGGGGGCTACTTTTAAAAATAAATTTGAGAAATATTGTCAATCCATTGGAGCGATTGCTATTGACCAAAAAAATCCGAAGACGATTTTTGTAGGAACTGGCGAATCCAACATGAGAAATACCGTAAGCTATGGCGAAGGTATGTATGTGTCTCAAGATGGTGGGGGTAATTGGAAAAAAATAGGGCTGGATAGTACCGAGCATATTAGCAAAATTCTTATCGACCCAACTAATTCAAAAGTATTATATGTAGCGGTTCCAGGTGCTCTTTGGAGCAATAGTGTGCATAGAGGCTTGTACAAATCAGAAGATGGCGGACAAACGTGGAACAAAATTTTATTTGTAAATGACAGTACCGGTTGTGCCGATATCGTAATGAATCCAAATAATCCTAACGAACTTTTGGCTACTACATGGCAGTTTAGACGTACGCCTTTCTCTTTCAATTCTGGGGGAAAAGGAAGTGGACTTTTTAAATCGATGGATGGCGGAAAGACGTGGACAAAAATCACAAAAGGACTTCCTGAAGGCGATATGGGAAGAATTGCTTTGGCACTTTCGCCAAGCAAACCCAATCATATTTTAGCAATTGTAGAATCTAAAGTTACAGGATTGTATGAAAGTAATGACGGCGGACTTTCTTGGGCAAAACAATCGGCAACATTGAATGTAGAAGCTAGACCTTTTTATTTTAGCACAATTGCATTTGACCCTAAGGATGACAACAGAGTGTATCGTCCTGCATTTGAATTTTCTATAAGTAATGATGCAGGGAAGTCGTTTACAGAAGCGTCAAACGAAGGCGTATGGCTTCACAGCGATCATCATGCGTTGTGGATTAATCCCAATTATACCAATCAATTGTGGGTGGGAACCGATGGCGGAGTTTATTTGAGTAATGATAGAGGGGCTTCTTGGTTGTTCTTACCAAATATTCCAGTGGGACAATTGTATCATGCTACGTATGATTTCAAAACGCCTTATAATGTCTATGTAGGACTTCAGGATAATGGAAGCCACATGGCGCCTTCTCAGGATTTTGGTGGAGTAAATAATGGTTCATGGCGCGCGCTTTTTGGAGGCGATGGATTCTGGGTGCAGGCCGAT
This sequence comes from Chitinophagales bacterium, assembly GCA_044377205.1. GTDB lineage: Bacteria > Bacteroidota > Bacteroidia > Chitinophagales > JADJOU01 > CHPMRC01. Next base: position 4,763 of record JBIPMU010000005.1, read on the forward strand.
CCTGATGGGAAAACAGCTTATGCTGAGTATCAAGGTGGAAATGCTTATCGCATTGATTTGGCATCGGGGAAAGGAAATCCCATTCAACCTACCGTTACGGACAAAGAAGAGAAATTGAGATATAACTGGAATACGCCTTTGATTTTGGGAGCTAAGAATCCTAAAAATTTGTATATGGCAGCGCAATATTTGTATAAATCGACTAATCAAGGTAAAGATTGGAAGCGAATTTCACCCGATTTGACTACAAACGACCCGTTGAAATTGAAACAAGAGCAAAGTGGTGGATTGAGTGCAGATAATACTTCGGCCGAAAATCATTGTACTATTTATACCTTGACCGAAAGTCCATTAGATGAAAATATGATAGCCGTAGGAACGGATGATGGAAATCTCCAAATAACGCTAGATGCAGGATTGACTTGGAAAAATGTGAGTGCAAATTATGCGCAAACAGGTATTCCTGCGCAAACATGGATTACAAGTATTGAATTGTCTAAGTTTGAAAAAAATGTGATCTACGCTACCTTTGACAATCATTTTTATGGCGATTTTAATACCTATGTAGCCAAAAGTTCAGACTTAGGAAAAACTTGGACCAAATTAAGTACCCCCGATTTGAAAGGATTTGCTAGCAAGATAAAAGAGGATACTAAGAACAAAAACTTGTTGTTTTTGGGAACGGAAAGAGGATTGTGGATTAGTACAAACGCAGGTAAAACGTGGTTTAAATTCAAAAATAATATGAATGAAATGGCTATGGTGCGCGATATTCAAATTCATCCAAAAGAACATGACGTGCTAGTAGCTACACATGGAAATGGATTGATTGTATTGCGCGATATTGAGCCAATGCGAGCCATGGATAGCATTACTGCTTCTAAAACTATTCATGTTTTTGGAATAACTGATTCGGATATTTCGTATGGAAATTTCATTTCTGGATTTCCATTAAATCTAGGTTGGGAAGCACCCAATAAGAATGAATCGGTAGCGTTTACCTATTATTTGAAAAAAAGAATGATTTCGGGTGATGTAGAAATAATAGTAAAAGATATGAAAGATTCTGTGATTAGAAAAATGGAGGGAAGCAATAAAAAAGGCATCAATGAAGTGAATTGGGATATGCGCATTACACCGCCAAAAGTAGCTAAAGGAGGTTCAAAGCCCGATTATGGTGGGTTTACAGCTCCAAAAGTTTTGCCTGGGATGTATAAAATTATCTTCAAAATAGGCGACAGCACATATGAGCGAAAGATGAATGTAAAACTGAATCCAAAAAGTACAATGACTTTGGAAGATTGCAACAAACAATTTGCAGCAGCCAAAAAATGTATGAAAATGCATGAAAGTTTAGCCATTTTGGTAGATTCGGTAGCTGTAGTAGAAGCAAAACTAAAAACGGGCAGTGTTCAAAAAGATATTGATGCAATTGCTTCGTTCAAAAACACCTTATTGGCAACTAAAAATTCGTCTATTTTTGCAGATGAAAAACGTTTGAGAGAGGAAATCACCGAGTTGTACTCGAAGATTTGTAGTCAGGAATCCAGCCCTGGAAACTTACAAATAGAAAATTTGAGCAAACTTGAAAAAGAACTTGAAAAGTCAAAAGCCAAATGGCTGAAAATCCGAAAAGAAAATAATTGGTAATCAGAAAGCCCTCAAGAAATTGGGGGCTTTTTTATAATTAAAGCCTTTGGTCTTATTATCCGTATCTTGTGTGCTTATTAAATAAGAAAAACAATATATTTTGACCAAAGAACAAATGGATTTTCAATCATTACAAATTATTGAGCCTATAAAAAAAGCCTTGAAAGAAGAAGGTTACACAAATCCCACCCCTATTCAACAACAATCTATTCCCATTGTCCTCAAAGGTACGGATTTAATGGGCTGTGCCCAAACAGGAACGGGAAAGACAGCGGCATTTGCTATACCCATTTTACAATTATTATATAAAAATAAAAAAGAAGGAAAACGAAATGTTCGTGCTCTAATCGTAACGCCTACAAGAGAATTAGCAATTCAAATAGGCGAAAGTTTTGATGTGTATGGAAGGCATTTGCCACTCCGCAACGCTGTAATTTTTGGAGGTGTAAAACAGCATTCCCAAACCATTGAACTCAAAAATGGAACAGATATCTTAATTGCTACTCCGGGAAGATTGCTGGATTTGATTCAGCAAGGATTTATTAGCCTAAAGGAGATTGAAATTTTTGTATTGGACGAAGCTGATCGTATGTTGGATATGGGATTTGTGCACGATGTTAAAAAACTAATTGTACTCTTGCCAAAAGTAAGACAATCGCTTTTCTTCTCTGCTACGATGCCCGATGATATTATCAAATTGGCAAATTCCATTCTTCATCAACCCGAAAAAGTAGAAGTAGCCCCTATTTCCTCTACCGCTGATACTATTCAGCAAAAATTGTATTATGTAGACAAAGGCAACAAAAATGCACTTTTGATGGATATTTTGAACAATAAAGACATTAAAACAGCATTGGTTTTTACACGAACCAAACATGGTGCGGATAAAGTAGTGAAAATTTTACGAAGATATGAGGTGACTGCAGAAGCCATTCATGGGAATAAAAGCCAAAATGCACGTCAGCTAGCATTATCTAATTTTAAATCTCAAAAAACCCGAATTTTGGTGGCTACCGATATTGCGGCTAGAGGTATTGATGTGGACAATCTACAGTATGTGATTAATTATGAAATTCCAAATATTCCCGAAACGTATGTTCATCGAATAGGCCGAACAGGTCGTGCGGGAGCAGCAGGAACCGCTATTTCGTTTTGTGATGCTATAGAAAAAGAATACATCCGCGATATAGAAAAATTGATCAATAGAAGTATTCCTGTAGTAGAAGATCATAATTTTCCATTAGAAGATCACAATCCTATTATAGAGCCAAAGGTAACATTTCAACGAAATACTGCCAGAAACAAAGATGCTCAGCAAAAGCCTAAAGGAAATACACCTTCTTCAAAGAATAAAAAACCAATTTATAAGAAAAAAGGGCAGTAAACTACTATAAAAAAGGTAAAAAGTTATTTGCTGTAAAATTCTTTTACAATTGCAACAAAGCGGTATACATCTTCAAACGTATTATATAAAGGTACTGGAGCTACACGAATTACATCGGGTTCGCGCCAGTCTGCTACTACGCCTTTTTCTTTTAAAAATTGGAAAAGTGGTTTGGCTTCTTTTTTTGCAATTAACGATAATTGACAACCTCTATCCAAAGGATTTGAAGGGGTGATGATTTGAATTTCGGTAATATCTTGTAGCAAAAACTCTAAAAATCCTGTCAATTTTTCACTTTTAGCTCTTAAATTTTGTATGCCCGCTTTGTCAAAAAGCTCAATACTCGCCAAATGCGCCGCCATAGGTAAAATTTGTGCATTGCTCATTTGCCAGCCCGCAGCGCCTTCTTGCGGTACAAACTCTCGTTGCATAAGAAAACGTGTTTTTTCATCATTTCCCCACCATCCCGCAAATCGAGGCAATTCGGGACTATTGGCATATTTTTCGTGTACAAATACGCCTGATACGCCTCCAGGACCCGAATTAAGATATTTGTAACTACACCAGCATGCAAAATCCACCTCCCATTCGTGCAGTTTCAATACAATATTTCCAGCGGCATGTGCTAAGTCGTAGCCCGCCAAAGCGCCTACTTCGTGCGCTTTTTGTGTGATTTTTTTTAAATCAAATAATTGGCCTGTGTAGTAATTGACACCACCGAGCATGACTAGTGCTAGGCTGTCTTTATGTTTTTCTATTTCGGCTAATATCGCATCGGTCTCAATTTTATATTCACCCGATTTTGGCTCTAATAAAATAATTTCATCATTTGGATTCAATCCATGAAAACGAATTTGTTGTTGCATCGCATAATGGTCGCTAGGAAAAGCCGCTGCTTCCATCATGATTTTTGTTCTTTTTCCCTGCGGGCGATAAAATGAAACCATCAATAAATTTAAATTTACCGAAAGGGTGTTCATTGCTACTACTTCAATGGGTTTTGCCCCAACGATTGTAGCCATTTTTTCGGTAAGGAAATGGTGGTATCCAAACCAATTCCTTTTTGCTTCAAAATGACCTTCAACGCCATATTTAGCCCAATCTTCCAATTCTTCTAGGATGTATTCTTTTGTCTTTTTGGGTTGTAACCCTAGTGAATTTCCTGTGAAATAGATACAGTCTGAGCCATTATGCTGAGGAATATGAAATTCGGAGCGAAAAGAGGCTAAAGAATCTTGTGCATCCAACGATTGCGCATAAGCTAACGTATTCTGAAATGTCATGAATATTAAAATTATATATGACAAAAGTAATCAAATTTTTTCTTCGTATAATTAAAAAAGAGCAAGTTAAAAACTTGGAAAATTATTTGTTGCTAATTTCTAATGAATATTATAGATGAAAAGTAATAAAAACGTGTTATTTTTGTTTCTTTTTTTATAGTATATAGTAGTTGTGGGCTATACTTTTTATAATCAAAGTTGAAATTATGAAGGTTTTAAATATTATGTTCATCTTTTTATTTTTCATGACTTATTCGTGCAAAGTGAAAGAATATGAAGCGGGAAATAAAGCAGTGATAGATGTATTGAAAGTAGATAAAACAGACTATAATGTAGATAAAGAGATCCTGAATTTAAAGTATGAATTTAAGCAAGCTTATAGTCTAGAATTGGAGTATTTTGCTTCCGTGGCATTGGTTACATTTTATGATAATGCATTAGAAAAAATTAAAAAAGAAGGAATAAAATATATCAATGTTACAATAAAACACCCTACAGATGAAAAAACCTTTCAGTATGCCGTATCACAAATTCCTTATTACAAATCTGCTATCAATACTTCGGCACTTTTTATCGATAATTTTTTGAAATCGAATATGGAAGCCAATCTTGGTTATGTAAATACGCAATTATTACAAAAAGAAAAATTGCTAGAACTCAATCAAATAGCCACTACCATTTCGGCTACAAATAAGATAGAGGATTATTCTTTTGATGGCTTTAAATTGGATCCTGAAAAAAATATAATGCAAGTCAAAGCAATACTGAATGCAGATAAAGAAATATTTAAAATGACGATTCAAATCGAACTTGCAACATCAAGAATTACATATTTTGGAATTAATGATGGCTTGTAATTATTTCGATATTAAATTTCTTTTTTAGATATAATTTTTCGTATAACATAGCTGGCCATAGTGAGTCCAAACATTGCAGGCATATAAGAAATAGTGCCATAAAATGATTTTTTAAACATGGTGTCGGGGCTAAGGGCCATTTTAGATTTGTCTACAACTTCGTCTGAATAAACTACCTTGATGCCGTAGTTGTATTTCATACTTCTAAGTCTTTTTCTTATATCTCTTGAAAAAAAACAATCTCGAGTTTCGTTTATATCTACAATTTTTATTTTCAATGGATCCGTTTTCCCGCCTGCACCCATGCTTGAAATGAATTTAACTTTGTTTCGTTTGCAGTAGGTGATAATCATAATTTTAGGCGTAATAGAGTCAATACAATCCATTAAATAAGTCAAATCAGATGGAATAACCGTTTCAATATCTTCGGGCATCAAAAATTTGTTGATGATATTGAGTTTTATATTAGGATTAATATCTTTGATGCGTTCTGCCATAATTTCTACTTTGGAACGATCTATTTGGCTGTATAATGCGGGTAATTGTCTATTAATATTCGACTCTTGAACTACATCACCATCTACAATTGTCATGGTTCCTACTCCTGCACGTGCTATTGCTTCAGCTGCATAGCTTCCTACTCCGCCCAATCCTATAACCATTATGTGTGCTTGATTTAACTTTTCTATACCATCTTTGCCCAATAGTAATTCGCTTCTACTCAAAAAATTCATACTTTTAATAATTTTACAACATGATTGAAAACAATTTTATAAATTTGTAATCTTAAAATTATTGTCATGCATTGCAAAATTATAATTCTTTTCTTTAATCTTCTTTTTGTTTTTAATTTAGTTGCTCAAGATGATATCAAAGAAGAACCAAAATTGAAGGTAGAAGATTGGAATGCAGAGACGGTTCAAAATAATGAATCCAAAGTGGTGTCGGTATCTGAATTTAGAAAAAATTTGAGACTAGGAGGTGAATTTGGTTTGAGCTCAGTGGCTTTTGATGCTAATGTTACTGGACTTTATTTCAGTTTAAAGCCACAAGTTACATATGTTTTGTCTGATAATTTTGAAGGAGGACTTTTGACAGGATATTCCTATTATGGTACTTTTGGCGATTATTCTTATCAATTTTTTGAAATGGGCCCGATAATGCGTATCTATCCATTTGAGCCCTTGTTCTTGCAGGTGGAAGGTAATGTTACATATGGCACCTATTCTGTTCCAGGAAATTCCGGCGATAAGTTCTTTTTCAATGCATATATTGGAGGAGGTTATAGATCCGAATTATCCGAAAATTCATATATAGTTACGGGAATTAAGTTCAATTTAATGAAAAATGAATTGACAAATAACCAAATTATACCTTATGGATTTTTATCCTTTCATTTTGGAATTTAACACTTTAAATTTTTATTTTTGAAAGTTACCATTCTTGGCAGTAATAGTGCTTCTCCAGCACATGATAGACATCCCTCCAGTCAAATACTTGATGTGGAAAATGACTATTACATGATAGACTGTGGCGAAGGCACTCAATTTCAGCTTAATAAATTTCAAATTTCGCGTTCTAGAATTCGCGCTATTTTTATTTCTCATTTGCATGGAGATCATTACTTGGGGCTTTTAGGCTTGCTCACTACAATGAGTATGTCCAATAGAGAAGAACCCCTAACGGTAGTAGGGCCAAGTGGATTGAAAGAAATCATTGAGTTGCAATGTATGTATTCAAAAACAATTCTTCGATTTGAAATTATATATATAGTTTTTGAAGCAAATCTATCGTCATTAATTTATGAAGATAATAAAGTGAAAGTAACAACTATTCCTTTAATGCATAAAGTGGATACAAGTGGTTATCTTTTTGAAGAGCAACCTAAAAAAAGTAATATTATAAAGGAAAAAATAGAAGAATATCAAATTCCAATTGAAAAAATCTCTGGGATAAAAAATGGAGATGATTTAATTCTTCATAATGGCCAAGTTATTTCAAACATAGAACTTACAATGGCGCCACAAAAGCCCAAAACATTTGCATACTGTAGCGATACCCAGTATTATGAGCCCATTATACCTATAGTGAAAGGAGTAGATATGTTGTATCATGAAGCTACGTTTCTTGAAAAAGAAATGGAGCGAGCTGCATTTACAAAACATAGTACCACAAAAGATGCGGCCACTATAGCCCAAAAAGCACAAGTGCATAAATTGATGATAGGCCATTATTCATCTAGATACACAGATTTATCGCTATTGCTTTCAGAAACTAAGCATTATTTTGATAATACCTTGCTGGCGATAGAAGGCGAAACCTACGAAGTAAGATAAACCCACTAAAAAAGATAATTTGTATAATTATATAGCATTTGAAGGTGTAATTGGAGCGGGCAAAACTACGTTTGCCAAAGCGATTGCATCCCAACTGCATACTCGCCTTCTGCTTGAAGAGTTTGAAGATAATCCTTTTTTAGAATCATTTTATCAAGATAAAGATAAGTTTTCATTTCCTGCTGAATTGTCATTTTTGGCATCGAGGTATCATCAATTAAAAGATATTTCGATTAAGAATGATTTATTTCAAGAAAAGATTATTAGTGATTTTGTGTTTTATAAATCCTTGGTTTTTGCATCAATCAATCTGAAAGGCGATGAAATGATGCTTTACCGAAGGCTCTTTGACATTATGTTTTCCCAAATTCCAAAACCCGATTTGACTATATATGTTCAGTTATCAATTGAAAAAGTATTGAGAAATATAGCTAAGCGAGGAAGAACCTATGAACAAAGTATTGATGCTATGTATTTGGAACAAATTCATCATAATTATATTCAGTATTTCAATCAATTACAACATCATAGGATTGTGATTTTACACTCGGAGGAATTGGACATTTATGAAAATAAAAACACATTACCCATTCTAGAAGAAATATTAAAGACCCCTTTCCCCGAAGGAATTTCTTATATTTAGATTATGTAGCCCGCTTTTTTAAAAAATCTTATTATATTTTTTAAGATAATTTGTGCAATTTTGCAGGATAAAAATTAAAATATAAAAATAAGTATTATGCAAAATTTTCAGCATGCCCATTTTCTATATTTATTTTTTGGGTTAATTCCCTTATTAGTAATCGCTATAGGGTATTTTTCATGGACCAAAAAAACCTTGAAACAGAATTTTGAACCCCAAATTTCAAAAATTATCTTCCCAAGATCAAATGATCTGATTAAAAAAATCAAGGTCGTTCTGTATTTAGGGGCATTTGTATTTTTAATTTTAGGGTTGTCCAATCCACGCGTAGGAGTCCAAAAGGAAAAAGTGAAAGGCAAAGGAGTTGAACTCATGATACTTTTGGATGTGTCTAATAGTATGCTGGCACAAGATATTCAGCCCAATAGGCTCGAGCGTGCAAAATTATTTGTAAGCAAATTGCTGGACAAAATGAACCAAAATCGAGTGGGGCTTGTAATTTTTGCGGGAAATGCCTATACTCAAGTCCCTTTGACGATTGATTATAGCGCTATCAAAATGTCGCTTCCATTGATTGAGACGAGTTCGATTCCTACACAGGGAACGTCTATTGGCGAAGCAGTAAATTTATCTATGAATACCTTGGGTGCTAAAGATATCAAACACAAGGCTATAATTATATTGACTGATGGAGAAGATAATGAAGGAGAAGCCGAAAGTGCTATAGAAAATGCAAAAAAGGCTGGCGTAAGAGTCTTTTCAATAGGTGTAGGAGAAGAGGTAGGCGCGCCTATTCCTATGGGAAATGATTTTAAACGCGATGCAAATGGCGAAATAGTAAAAACGGCATTTAATCGAAAAATGCTTGAAAATCTTGCATCAATTGGTAATGGGGCTTTTTTCCAATTGGGAAAACAAACGGATATTGTAGAAGATGTATTAGCTGAAATTTCAAAAATGGAAGGAAAAGAGTTTGAAGAATTTGATTTTTCATCTTATAATAGCTATTTTTATTGGTTTTTATTGATTGTATTATGTTTAATTTTTATAGAATTTATGATTCCCGATATAGGTTTTGGTTCAAAAAATACGGCGCTACTTTTAATAATGGTTTTATTGCCTTTTGCTGCTTTTTCGCAAGATAAGGATTTGAAAAAACAAGGCAATAAGTATTTGCGAAGCGGAAATTCCAAATATCAATCTAATAAATACGAAGAGGCCGAGATTCAGTATAGAAAGGCTTTATCTGCCGTAAAAAACAACAAGGCTGCTCAGTACAATTTAGGGAATGCGCTTTACGAACAAAAAAAGTACAAAGAGAGTGTAGCTCAATATCAGCAAACCATTGAGAAAAATGATGACAAAGCATTGAAGGCAAAAGCCTACCATAATATGGGCAACGCTCACTATAAGAATAATAATACCGAGGAAGCCATTAAAGCGTATGAAAATGCACTAAAGTTAAATCCTTTAGATATGGATACCAAAATAAATTTGGCACTGGCAAAGAAAAAACAACAAAATCAAGGTGGCGGAGGAAATAATAAACAAAATCCTAACCAAGATAAAAACGACGATCAAAAAG
>JBIPMU010000074.1:0-6409 GCA_044377205.1 Chitinophagales bacterium
GTGTTATATACTTAATCTTGATCATATTGCCTCGATATGCAGGAGGCGGCGTCTTTTCAATTATCTTAAGCATAACATCATTCAATTCTCGCGTTACAATACGTTTTTTCATATTTGAAAAAATATCAAAAAGAAGGTTCAAGACGTTGAAAATACGCTGTTTTTCGAGTACAGAAGTAAATAAAATGGGAATATCATTATGCGGAGCCAATTTGATTCGCAATTGTTCTTCATAATCACGCATTGTATTCGTTTCTTTTTCGACCGTATCCCATTTATTTACAACGAGTAGGATCCCTTTTTTTCTTCGTTGTACTAATTTGAACAATGCCATATCTTGTGCCTCAAGACCAGTTTTAGCATCAATCATTATCATTACAATATCTGCCTCTTCTACCGCTTTGATAGCTCTAATTACACTGTAAAACTCCAAATTTTCGCTCACTTTGGTTTTCTTTCGAATCCCTGCTGTATCAACTAAAATAAATTCTTTTCCAAACTTATTGTACGTAGAGTGAATAGAGTCTCTTGTAGTACCAGCAACGTTTGTAACGATATTTCGCTCTTCTCCCATTAAGGCATTTACCATAGAACTTTTACCTACATTAGGTTGACCAATTATGGCTACTCTTGGAATTTCGGGTTCTTTTTCTTCCTCTTCATCAAAATCATCATAAGCTTTGTCTTCATTTTCCATTTTTTCCTCAGCAGGAAGATTTTCAACGATTGCGTCTAATATTTCACCTGTTCCCGATCCAGAGATTGAAGATAAAGGAAACAACTCCTCAAATCCCAAGCTATAGAATTCACTAATCTCATGCATTCGTTTGGTATTATCTACTTTATTTACAACGAGTAGCACCTTTTTATTGCTTTTGCGAAGCATATCCGCTACACTATCATCCAAATCCGTAATCCCTGTACTCACATCTACTATAAAAAGTATTACTTGAGCCTCTTCAATTGCTATTTTTACTTGTTCTTTAATGGCTTTTTCAAAAACATCATCCGTATATGTAACATATCCTCCTGTGTCAATAAGATCAAATTGCATACCATTCCATTCCAAATCGCCATATATTCTATCTCTTGTAACACCGCTTATATCGTCTATAATGGCTTTTCGTTCTCCTATAAGCCTATTAAATAAAGTTGACTTCCCTACATTGGGACGACCAACTATCGCTACCGTTCTATTCATCTGTTTTAAATTATATTATAATGATCAATAAATTTTATTGATAAAGTATGCAAAAATATAACATAAAAAACGAAATTAGATTTATTTTTAATTACAAATCAATATCATAAGCTCAATTATACAGATACAACAGATATATTATAACAATTATTAACAATTTTAATCTTTGTTATTAAACAATTATTCAATATTTTTGTTTTTTTAAAAATTAAAAACATGAAAAAACTACATTATATTTTTATTATTTTAATGAGTATTGTGTCTTTCTTTACACTGCAAAGTGTTAACGATAATCAAAGTGGCGATAAAGCTTGGAATTCTTGTGCAGGCGGAGGATGTCATAACTCTAACTCAGCAGCTACTTCAGTAGCAGCAATTAGTTTATTAGATAATACTACAAACTTACCTGTAACAGAATATGAAGGCGGAAAAACATACAAAATTCTAATGACGGGAAATAACACATCATTAAATCAGTTTGGATTTCAATTAAGAGAAACCAATAATAAAGGAATCTTTAGTGGATTTCCAACAAATGTAGGCAAACAAGGACTTGGTTTTATTACACACTCTTCTCGACTAAACAAAACAGGGCCAATTTTTTCCATACAAATTACTTGGACAGCGCCTGCAGCTGGAAGTGGCACTGTATCTTTTGATGGTTTAATTAATGCCGTAAATGGAAACGGAAATAACAGTGGAGATGCAGTAAGTGCAGTAAAAACAACAACTTATAATGAAAAGGTAACTACAACTTTTGCACTTACTTGTGCGAACATAACCAATTCTGGATCACTAATTAGTGGGGCCGCAGCCTCGGGCGTTTCTTTTTCAGTTCCTTATACAGGAGCTACTTCTGGAGCATCCTATAGCGCTGTAAATACCAACTCTACTGGCGTTACAGGTTTAACGGCAACTTTGACTGCAGGCACTTATTCCGGAACTTCAGGAAATCTTACTTTTAATGTTACAGGAACACCATCTGGAACCGGCACTGCTAGCTTTTCGTTTACAGTTAATGGTGCTTCATGTACTCATACTTTAAATGTTAGTGCGGCTAATAACTTTGCGTTAACCTGTGCAAATGCTTCGTCTACAGGTACACTTAAACAAAATACGGCTACATCAGGTGTAGCTTTTACTTTACCTTATACGGGAGCTACAACGGGGAGTTCATATAGTGCTGTAAATGCTTCTTCTACTGGCGTTTTAGGATTGACAGCTACGTTGAATGCAGGAACTTTTTCTGCAGCTTCGGGCAATCTTACATTGAACGTAACGGGAACGCCTAATTCTAGTGGAACAGCAAGTTTTCTTGTAAATATTGGTGGAAAATCGTGTACATTAACAAAAACTGTTGCTGTAAATTCTGCTATTATCACTAATGAATCTAATCCTATTAGCATTACATATCAAAATAATTTATTGACTATCCAAGGTGATCAAGCAAATAAAATCAATGATTTAAAGGCGTTTAACCTCAATGGAAAAATTGTCTACAATCAAGAAATTCATACAAATGCCCAAAAATTAGTATTGAGTAATTTGAATTTAAATAAAGGTATTTATCTAATACAAATAAGAATGAATGATGGCACTACAACCTCTAAAAAACTTGTAATTCAATAATATAATTTTTATAACTCTTATTAAGCCAAAAGAGATTCTTTTGGCTTTTTTTATTCCAAAAAACAAAAAATTAAACAAACAAATGAATTGGCACATAAAAACGTTTGAAGCGCTTACAAATAAAGAGCTATACGAAATTCTTAAGATTAGAAATGAAGTATTTATAATTGAACAAGATTGTCATTATTTAGATATTGACAACAAAGATTATAAAGCGCACCATATTTTTTGTATCAATTCAAATGAAAGGATAGCTGCCTATGCAAGACTTTTGCCCAAAGGTGTCTCCTATACACAAGCGAGTATTGGAAGAGTAGCAACAGCAAAAGCATATCGTAGACAAGAAATCGGCATCGATCTTATGAAAAAATCTATTGATTTTATATTCAATAATTATGAAACAGATTCTATTAAAATTAGCGCTCAAACTTATTTACTTGACTTTTATAGTAAGTTTGGTTTTGCACCAATAGGTCAAGAATATTTAGAAGATGAAATTCCTCATATAGCTATGATTTTATACAATAAGTAGAAAATTTAAAAAATATTGTACCCTCATAAAAAAAAATTATAAAATATGACAAACGATCACGAAATTGATTACAAAATTTATGGAGAAGAAATGCAATTTGTGGAAATTGAATTGGATCCAAATGAAACCATAATAGCCGAAGCAGGTGCATTTATGTATATGAAAGACGGCATACAAATGCAAACTATATTTGGCGACGGCTCTAAGCGTTCAGAAACTGATGGTATGCTTGGCAAAATGTTTAGTGCAGGGAAACGACTTTTGACAGGAGAAAGTTTGTTTATGACTGCTTTTACCCATACAGGTGCAGGGAAATCGCACGTAGCCTTTGCCTCGCCTTATCCTGGCAAAATTATCGCATTAAACTTGGCACAATTAGGAGGTAAAGTTATCTGCCAAAAAGATGCTTTCTTATGTGCTGCAAAAGGTGTGGAAATAGGCATTCAATTTCAGCAAAGACTGGGAACAGGACTTTTTGGAGGCGAAGGATTTATTATGGAAAAATTAGAGGGCGATGGGATGGCATTTTTACATGCAGGAGGCCATGTAGTAGAGCGCGAAATTCAAATGGGCGAAACCCTCAAAATCGATACGGGCTGCATTGTAGGCTATACACAAGGAATAGATTTTGAAATTGAACGTGTACGAGGTATCAAAAATATGGTATTTGGGGGCGAAGGAATTTTCTTTGCTAAACTGAGCGGACAAGGAAAAGTATGGCTTCAAACCCTTCCTATTTCCAGACTTGCAAGCAGAATAATCGCTTACGCACCACAAACTGGTGGCTCTTCAAAAGAAGAAGGCAGTATATTGGGAGGATTGGGACGATTTTTAGACGGCGAATAAATACTTTACAGCTGTTTGCTCAAACCTTTTTTTATATTATATGATTTTTTACTTATTTCCTGTCCAATTCAAGACCACCAAAGAACATAAAATATAAACCATTACCGCGATAGACAGCGCCAAAACACCTACTATAAAGTAACTTCCTACAGCTGCCCCTATAATAAAAGCAAAAGAAAGGGTATATTTCAATTCTTTTGAAAATGATTTATTGCTAAACATTTTAAAATCAGATACTAAAAGAAGGCATTGCACAATTATCAATCCTATAAATCCAAAATAGTATACATGAAGTGCATGAGGCTCAATGCTTAAATATGACATAAATGCATAGACCCCATATGTAAACACAGCATTTGTGGGTGTATTAAGTCCGTAGAAATACATCGTATCTCGTTCGTCATTATTGAATTTAGCTAATCGAAGTGCTGAAAAAACCACAATTAATAGCGCTGGAATTAATTTTAAAAACGCTAACGAGTTGGTTTGAAAATCGTCTATCGAATTTTGTAGAATCACAATATACATAAAGGCTGGAACTAGCCCAAAGCTTACAATATCAGCAAGCGAATCGAGATCTTTGCCTATTTTACTCTGTATATTGAATGCACGTGCCACCATACCATCCAAGAAATCCATCAATAAACTAAACGCTATAAAATAGCCTACATATTGTTCGCTAATGATTACCGCTATTAGCGCACAACTTCCCGAAGCAAGATTGAGCGAAGTCAATAAATTGGGAATATTAAAGACGTTTTTATTCATAAATTCTACCCTTTATTTTCTAACATTTGCATGGCTTGCATTTGCTTCAATTGTTTATCCATGCCTTCGGTAGAGCCGTCGAGGAAAATGACATTACCTTTTCCTTGTTCTGCAAAATGTTTAATGGCTTCAGTCCATATTGAAAACATCACCAAGGATGAGTCCAAATCAGCCTCTTCCATTTCTTTAGCTGCTGTAGCCATACCTTTAGCCACTTCTCCACGGAATAATGCCACTCCTTGTCCTCTCAATTGAGCCGCTTCTTTTTCTGCCATAGCCGCTATTTTGATAGCACTACCTTCTGCTTCTGCCGCTTTGGTTTTGGTAATATAAAGCGCTTGTCCTTCATTTTCTGCAGCTGCTTTGAGGTTATTACTAGCTACTACTTGCGCCATTGAACGCATGATGGCTTCATCAAAAGCTATATCATTCAACTGTAAATCCAATAAATGAAATCCCCATTCTGCCAAAGACACATCCAAGTGGTCTTTTACTTCATCTACAATTTCTTTTCGCAATCCCAAGACTTCGCTTTGTTTTTTGGTAGCAACAAAAGCACGAATAGATCCTTCAATACTTCTAACTAGCGCTTGCATAAAATTGCGATCATCCACAAATTTAAAGGCTACTTTTTGTATCGTTTCTTCACTCCCATCCATTACCGAATATAATAGCATGGCTTTAAAATTTACATTGGCTTGGTCTATCGTAATAGCCATAAATTCAAGCTCTGCCGAACGATTTTGTATAGAAATCCTACGAAATACTTGTTCGAAAAAAGGAATTTTGAAACTCAATCCCGGTTGTAAAACCCTGCGGTATTTACCAAACATGGTGATAACAGCCACTGACCCTTGCTGAACTGTTAATAATCCTGAGAAAATAACCAAGGCTATAAAAGCCAATAAAACATAAATTGCTGTCATAATACGCTATTTTTTTATTTATAAAATTAATTAAAATCTATTTAAACATTTGGCTTACCATCAAATCTTTGCTTTCTTTATTTGAATAATCGTAAAAACCTTCTCCCGATTTTTTACCTAAATATCCAGCTGTTACCATGTTCACAAGCAATGGACATGGTGCATATTTTGGATTTCCAAATCCATCGTGCAATACTTTCAAGATAGACAAACATACATCAAGACCAATAAAATCAGCCAATTGTAATGGCCCCATAGGATGCGCCATTCCCAACTTCATTACTGTATCAATTTCCGAAACGCCCGCAACACTTTCATACAACGTATAAATCGCTTCATTTATCATTGGCATCAAAATTCTATTTGCTACAAATCCAGGATAATCATTCACTTCAACTGGAATTTTCCCTAAGGTTTTAGATAAATCCATAATTTTTTGCGTAACTTCTTTTGAAGTTGCATAGCCATTGATGACTTCTACCAATTTCATAATAGGTACAGGGTTCA
>JBIPMU010000039.1:0-8065 GCA_044377205.1 Chitinophagales bacterium
TGCCAAAATACAATGCGAAGGCGCATTGGCATCCATTTCTCTAAATATTTTCAATTTCAAATCGATATTTTCAGTTGCAGCTTCTACTACCAAATCTGATTGTTTTACCCCATCTGCAACACTTGTAAATGTGGTAATATTATGCAATGTCTCACTTTTTTGTTCTTCGAACAATGAACCTTTTGCTACTTGACGGTCTAAATTGGTAGCAATGGTTTTTAATGCTTTATCCAATGCCTCTTGAGATACATCAATCAAATTAACTTTAAACTGTGTTTGTGCAAAAACATGCGCAATGCCATTTCCCATCGTTCCTGCGCCAATTACTGAAATATTCATATGCTATAATTTATTCTTTGGTTAAATTTCAAATACAAAAATAACAGGATTGTCTCGAAAAGAAGTAATTATTTAATTGATGCTTAAAAGGTGTTGAAAAGTATTAGAAACTTATCAAATAAATCGCCATCAGTGCCAAGATGATTCCAAGAATATTGAATTTATTCAATTTTTCTTTAAATGCTATTAATCCTATAATAAGACTTGCTATTACAATTAATATATTATTAATTGTAAGAATTCTTCCCGATTCAATGTGATAATCAATTTTAAGATGCTCGAGGCATTTAAACAAGAAATAAATAGAAAAATAATTTGGGATACCTAAGGCTAAACCACCTATAAGACTTTTGTAATCCACTATTTGCTTTTTTATCAAAAATGTGTATGAAAGTCCTACTACCGAAGCACTAAAAAAGGTTATGAATGTAAAATATCCATTAATACTGTACATGGAAAAGAATTTGTTTGCCATTTGGACGGTGCTGTCGCAAAATCCTGAACCTATCCAAACTAGAATTGGAAAGAACAAGTTAAGTTTTGAACTGGAAATACTATTTGATGGCGAATATGTAAGTAAAAGTAATGAAAAAATACCAATTAAAATTCCAAGTACGATTTGTAAGGAAACGGGTTCTTTATAAAATAATATTCCGATAGTTATGGGAAATAAAACCGCTAATTTCATAGCAATACTCGTAACTCCTATACCAGAACTCACTGTAGATTTGGAACAAAGATTAAAAACTATAAAGAAAAAACTGCCCAACATCAAGGCAAAGAATATCCAAGAAATAGATCGACTATTAATCGGTTGATTATAATGAATTGAAAAAAAAGAAAAAACAGTAGCCATGATATAATTCACCGCTATGGCTTGCATGATATTAACCTTGAATTTATCAAACAATTTGAAAAATATCAATAAAATAGATGAGGATAAGACACTCAGAATTAGGTATTGCATGCTATGTATTTATTGATTTCTATGGATTCTATGTCTTGTTGACTTATTACTTTAAATTTAGAATCATCCCATTTCGGGGATATTATACCTTTAGTCATGATTAGGGTTTGATTTGTATATACAATCAAATTGTCTACAAGGTTTTTATCCAAAAAAGATTGAATTACTTGACATCCACCTTCTACTAATATAGAAAAATAACCTAAAGAAAAAAGATTATTAAGAACTTCATTAATATCAAACATATTAGGGACTAATACGTAATTTAATGATTGATGCACAAAATCGAATTTTTGATTTATTATGAGTGTTTTTTGAAAATCCGAAGCCCAAGAATCATAATCATTTTCGATATGCGAATCCAGAACAATTCTATCTGGATTTTTTCCTTCTACTAACCTCACATTCAATAAAGGCTTGTCAATTCTATACGTATTTTTACCTATTATAATAGCATCTACTTGACTCCTCAGCTTATGAGACAATACATCTACAGAGCTTGGCGTTATCTTCACCCTTTCATTTTCTTTGCTCATAAAACCATCGGCAGACTGTGCAAATTTTGCTATAATTAATGGGCGATTATAGAGTTGATTTATATAAAATTGCGGATTGAGTTCTTTTTGTTTTTGATCCCAATGCAATTCAACAACCTCTACCCCATTTTCTTTTAAATACGCTATGCCATTGCCATTTACAAGAGGATTAAAATCTCGGCTGCCAACAACTACCTTTTTGATTCCTTTTTCTATAATTAGATGCGAGCAAGGACCTGTTTTTCCATGATGGCTACATGGCTCTAAACTTACATATAACGTGGACAATGAAATTAAATGGCTTAAATATTGGGGACAAGAATCAATACAATTGACTTCGGCGTGTGCTTTTCCATACTCTTGATGATAACCTTCGGCAATAATTTGATTTTCATATACGAGCAAAGCACCTACTTTGGGATTGGGAGCTACCTTTCCTTCACCCAATTCAGCTAACTGAAAACAACGTTGCATCAAAAATTCATCGGTCAAAATCATTGAGTACTGAATTATCTATTCAATTTTGATTTATAAATATAATCTCCCGCTTGAAGCGTAAATAAATACAAACCAGATTCTAAAGAGGATAAATCAAACTGCAAATCGGTATTTCCACTATTAATTCGCTGGTTTTTTGAAAAAACTAAACTTCCTTGCATGTCGTATATATTTAACTTCGATTCTGTCATATATGGAAAATTAAAATTAATATTTAGTTGTTCATTTTTAACAAAATATAGCACATCCCACGCTTTTTCATTTTCATTAATTTTTGAAGAAAAAGCTTGACACTTGTTGAGTAAAACTATTTTTGAAAAATCTATACATTCTATCCATTTAGGAAAATCTACAAATGGATTTCTATTATTTTGAACCGAATAAATCAATTCATTCCGAGCAATTTCGAAATTATCAGGCGTATCGGCTGCTGCCCAAGCTTTTAAAACTGCTTGTTTTTGAAGTTTTGCGTTAAAAAGTAGTGAATCCAATCCCCAACTATGATTATCCATACCATTATAAGTCACCATTTGATAAAACATAGCACGAGCCGCATTTCCCTTAAAATTGGATTGGGGCTCAAAACAAAAGGAGTTTGATGCATTTTTACCATACAAAGCACTTGTCAAAACTAGCGTATCTTTTACCACAATATCCAATGGATAATCGCTTCTTCTTGAATTGACACGAGTTCCTTGTGTAAGTGCTAAATTATGATAATCAGCACCTTCGGCGTATTTCACTAAATCAGAGTTGTTAACGGTATCTTTCCTAAAATTCATCCAATTTTTGGGCAAAATATGCTCTCGATTGAAGTCAATAGCCATATTTGAAAACAAAAATGGAGGCGAATACACCGAAATTTCATTTGAATACTCACATATTACATATTTCATAGAATTGCCATTTACCAATGTGTCCATTTCATAAAAAGGATATACCAGATTGGTGGCAAAGTTATAATAACTTTCAGCATTATGATTCCTAAGCAATGAAGACAAAGAAGAGAGAAAATTGGGTGCATCCACATTTAGCGAACTGTAATAGGTTCCATAATCTTTACCTTTAGTCGAAAAACTAGCATAATATGGCGTATTCAAATACTCATATTGACCATTATTATTAAAACTATAAAATGCCAAAAAATACTTTGTATTTGCTATTAAACCTGTAATTTCAAAATTAACGAATCCTCTATTCAATACTTTCACCACTTTTGCATTCCCAAAACGATGACCCAATTTGTACTCATTTCCAGGCGTAAGATTCATATTGGATATAGGCGATGTGGAAATAACCATTATCGCTCCCGATGAAGCCGAAGGCACAGAAAGTGAAGCGGCTACCTTCCAAGCATACGCTGTAGTTACTTTAAAATTTGAAGGTGGGTCTTGAGGTGGCTGTGCATTTAAAATATTAATAATTAAGACGATAATGATTAATAAAAATTTCTTCATATTTATTATTTGATTTACAAAGGTAATGAAAAATACATTTCTTTTAAATATTAGAATTTTTTTGTTTAATTTTTCTGAAATATAATATAGTTTTTACAATTACTAGTATCAATAATTTATTTTTATAACAGAAATAGAATAGAATAATTTTTTTAACTTACTTTTGCCCATAAATTTTATTTCATGGACATTTTTTACACTTTGTTTGATTTTTTAAAAGATCCATTAACCCTTCTATCTTCCTTTATAACAGCATATGGAACTTTGGTATATATTTTTCTATTTATCATTATTTTTATGGAAACAGGTGTAGTTGTAATGCCTCTATTGCCTGGAGACTCCCTTCTATTTGCTGTAGGTTTAATAGCAAGTTCTACAGGAAAAATCGATATTTTTATTATTATCCCTTTATTAATCATTGCAGCATTAATTGGTGATAACCTCAACTATTTCATAGGTAAAAAATTTGGGGACTATGTGCAATCCAAAGAAAAAATACTATTTCTAAAAAAAGTACATATTGAAGAGACCGAACGTTTTTTTGAAACAAATGGTGGCAAAACTATCATTTTGGCTCGTTTTGTACCCATAGTAAGAACTATAGCGCCATTTGTAGCAGGAGCTGGAGAGATGAAATACAGAACCTATTTGATGTATTGTATAACAGGAGCTATTATTTGGGTTACGTCTATCACCACACTAGGATATTTTTTAGGGGAAATTCCATGGGTTAAACAAAATTTTGAAAAAATAGTACTTTCAATAGTTATTATTTCTGTCTTACCAATTTTTGTAAAACTATTCAAACAAAAATTTTCTAAATAATTAAATCATGATTATCATAGGAATTACAGGAACTTTAGGTGCAGGAAAAGGAACAATTGTAGATTATTTACACGAAAAATTTCATTTTGAGCACTTTTCTGTACGAAAATATCTTACCAATATTCTAATAAATCAAGGTATTGAAGCTAATAGAGACAATTTCACTATTTTAGCTAATCGATTGCGTACCGAAAATAACTCTCCGAGTTTCTTAATTGAAAAACTGTATGAAGAAGCGGAAAAAAGCAACAAAAATTGCATCATAGAAAGTATAAGAACAGTAGGTGAAATAAAAGTTCTTCGAGAAAAAGGCGATTTTTATCTGCTTGCGGTAGATGCAGAACCAAAATTGCGTTACGATCGAATTGTATTGCGAAAAAGCGAAACAGATCGAATAGATTTTGAGACTTTTATAGCCAATGAACAACGCGAATTAAACTCGGACGACCCAAATAAACAAAACCTTTCAGCTTGTATCAAAGAGGCGGATTTTATTCTTGAAAATAATACCGATTTACAAAATTTACAGAACCAAGTTGATCAAATAATTGCAAAAATAGAGATAAAATGAGTTATATAAGACCCCACTGGGACGAGTATTTTATGGAAATTATGGATACTGTTTCAAAAAGAGCTACTTGCGATAGAGGTAGAAGTGGTTGCGTAATAGCCAAAGACAATCAATTGCTTGTATCGGGATATGTGGGCTCGCCTGCAGGCATGAAACATTGTGATGAAGTAGGCCATTTAATCAAAAAAGTACAACATTTGGATGAAGAAAATCGAATCACAGAACATTGTGTCCGTACCGTTCATGCCGAGCAAAATGCTATATGTCAAGCAGCCAAAAGGGGTGTTTCTATTGAAGGTGCTACACTTTATTGTAGAATGACGCCTTGCAGAACATGCGCTATGCTCATTATCAATTGTGGAATAAAGCGTGTAGTATGTGAACGAAAGTATCAAACCGCAGCCGAAAGCGAAGAAATGTTTATACATGCAGGCATTCAATTGGATTATTTCTCCGAAGAATTAGAAAAATATTAAATATATGAATCAAGTATTAAAAGAAAGAGAAGCGGAATTAATTGAAATCTTTGAATGGATAGAAGATGATACTGATAGATATGACCAAATAATAGATTTGGGTAAGCAATTACCGCCTTATAGAGAAAGTATGCGAACCGATGAAAATGAAGTAAAAGGTTGTCAGAGCAAAGTATGGCTAAGTTATGATTTTATTGATGGTAAATTGATATTCAATGCAGACAGCAATACGGTTATTACAAAAGGAATTATAGCTATTCTCCTTTACTTGTGGAACGACTTGACGCCTAAAGAAATCATCGATTCAGATACCGAAATTATTGATAAAATTGGATTGAGACAACATTTGACTTCGCAGCGAAACAATGGATTGACAGCTATGATTTTGAAAATTAAAACTATTGCAGCACATTTTAATAAATAAAAATATGAGACTATTATTGGTTATTTTTTGTCTTCATTCCCTTCAATTATGGGCAATAGATAGTTCCTTTTTGAAAAAATTGGACTTAAATCTATATAATGAAATCTATTACACTCAAAATCTTACCGATTTGAACCAAACCAATAAGCCTAATTTTTTATACAATCACAAACATGAAAATACACTTAGTGTCAACACCTTAATAGGTAAAATATCTATCAAAGACTCAATGTATCGAGGTAATTTTGGTATGATTTTTGGGACTTTTGCAGCAAATAATATGTATGAAGAACCAAGCTGGGCAAGAAATTTATACGAAGCCAATTTTGGATTTAAAATTATGAAAAAACATAATGTATGGTTTGATTTGGGCTTAATGAATTCACATATTGGGTTTGAAAGTGCAATAGGAGCGGATTGTTGGACATTGACACGAAGTATTTTGGCCGAAAATTCACCGTATTATGAAACAGGCGCTAAGCTTTCTTATACAACCAACGATGAAAAAATTTATATTGCAGCTATGTATTTAAATGGTTGGCAAAACATAGCAAAAATAAGCAAGCAAACTAATCATTCAATTGGTGCACAATTTATGTGGAAACCCAATGATAAATTCACCTTTAATTATAGCAATTTTTTTGGAAATACACAACCTGACAGTAACAGAAATATGCGTTTTTACAATAATTTTTATGCAATTTATGAAAAATTAAAATGGGGATTTATTCTTGGATTTGATGGGGGGATGGACAAAAACATCATGGGAGAAAATGGAATTTGGTATTCGCCAGTAGCCATAGTCAGATATAAATTCAATGATAATAACATTATAGCTATTAGAGGTGAATATTTCAATGATGATAAGAATATTATAATTGAAAGTGGCCGGATTCTTCCCATTCAATTAAGCTCAATATCAATTAATTATGATTTAAGGTTTTTGAAGCGATTTCTATGGAGAAATGAAATCAAATACTTTTTTAGTAATCAAGAACTTTTTAATAATCATAAAAATAATTTTTCAATTATATCCTCTATTTCAGTAATGTTTAAATAATAAAATAATGAAATCTCAAGAAGAACTTAAAAAAGACATTATCGATGCGCTCAAAACAATTTATGACCCCGAAATACCTGTAGATGTATACGAATTAGGCCTTATTTATGAAGTCAATATTAACGATAATAAACACGTGGAGGTAGTTATGACTTTGACTTCGCCTAACTGTCCTGTAGCAGGAAGTTTGCCTCAAGAAGTTCAAGACAAAGTAGCATCGGTAGAAGGTGTGGTGGGTGCACATGTAGAACTGGTTTTTGAACCAGCATGGGATAAAAGTTTTATGAGTGAAGAGGCCATGCTAGAATTAGGATTTCTATAATATTGAATTCAATTGTAAATTTTAACTTTACTTTTTTTAATTTTTTATAAAAAAAATTTTATATTTGCAATAAAAACTAAAAACATGAAGCAAATTTTTACACTAATTATATTATTTAACATACCGACATGTCTTATTCATGCTCAGTTTCAAGAAATTCAGATCGGAATTGGATCATCAAATTATTATGGAGATCTAAATACTACTAAAAAAAATGTATTGCAGCCAATTACGGAACACAACGCGTTTATTATCAACGCAAGTTATTCATTGGGATATCGTTATCATTTCGATGAATTTTATAGTATAGGGGCTCAATTTAATATTATGTCATTGAGTGGATATGATTCTGACAATTATTCCAAGGGATTTGAAAATGCAGGCTATTATAGATATTTGAGAAATTTAAATTTTTATACAGATTTGTATGAAATCTCAACTCAATTGACATACGAACCCTTAAGAGATGAGAAAAGATGGTTTAATTTCAAATGGTTTCCTTCTCCATATGTAAGTGCTGGTATAGGACTTTTCCATTACAATCCAAGAACAATGTTCAATGGAAAAGAATATGAATTACAACCTCTTGG
>JBIPMU010000165.1:0-4027 GCA_044377205.1 Chitinophagales bacterium
CTTATAGCACCATTAATTGCTTATTTTTTTGATACTTATTTTCCAAATATATTATATAATTTTGAACATGAAATTCCATTATTTGATTTTGACACTAGCACAAAATCTGAATGGTTTTTATTTGGTAATACTATTCTAATAATAAACGGTTTTATTACGTTTTTTAGCTTATTGATTTTCTCAGATAAGGCGAAATGAATAAAGAAATGTTAAATTTGTGAAAAAATTAAACATTTTTGGTAAATTTACATTCTAAACAATCGTAATTCAATCTTCATTATTATGAAAAAGATATTTTTATTTTCTTTATTATGTATAGGTTCTTTATCAATAAAAGCACAAGATGATGTTTATGATGCTCCCGAGCCAAAAAAAGAAAAAATAAACACAGCTTCTCAGCAAGATGAATTTGGCTATGATTCATATGATAATTATGACTATGATTATAACGGGTACTACAACCAAAACTTGGGCCATGCAAGTCGATTGAGAAGAATGTATTTCAATCAACCCTTTAATAATATGGCGTTCATCAATCCTTATGCCATGAATATGGGATTTGGATTTAATAATTTTTATGATCCATGGATGATTAATAGTTTCTATGATCCATTCGGGTTCAACAGTTTCAATAGTTTTTATAATCCATATAGCTTTTATAGCCCTTATTTTATGAATCCCTTTTTTAATAATTTTGGATTTCATAGACCATTTAACCATGGATTTAGCAATAATAATTTTAGGCCTAGACCACAAACTCCAAGAAGGGAAACTCCAAGAGGTTTTAGTAGGTCGGACGATACCTATAGACCTTCGCCAGCAAGAACTCAGCCTTCTTCAAATAATGGAGGTTTTGGAGCAGCGCCTTCAAATTCATCTAGAGAATCTAATAGATATTCTTCCCCGTCTTCTTTGCCTAATTTTCCATCAAACAACAATAATCAAGGTAGTTTTGGTGGCAAAAACATAAATTCTCAACCCCCTGCATCTCCACCATCTAATGGCAATAATAGAGGACGAACGGGCAGATTTTAAACATTATATATCTTCAAACATGACACACATGAAAAAAATAATATCATCTATTTTAATTATATCTTCATTAGCGGTTGAAGGACAATATGACTATGTAGGTGCTATTTCAGGACTCAATACACTTCAAGGCACAGCACGATTTGTAGGATCTGGAGGAGTAATGGGTAGCGTGGGGCCTGATGTTTCAACGTTGAGCTCAAATCCTGCTACAATAGGTATGTTTTCAAAAACCGAATTGAGTTTTACACCCTCTATACAAATAAATAATACAGGGAATGAATACATACAATATAATAGGGGTACAAGAAGTTCGATTTTATTTGATGACACTAAAGTAAATTTTGTATTTAATAATTTAGGTATAGTAGTCGCGAATAGACGTGATGGCGGTTCGCTTCGCGCTTCAAATTTTGCTATTGCATTGAATAGAATTGCAAATTTTAATAGAAGAATTAGTTTTGCAGCGGAAAATGGGAATTACAACTACTCTGAATATAATGCAAGGATTCTTTCGGAATCACTTGAAAATGGGCAAATAATTAATGACAACCTTGCCCCGAGAGAAAAAGTTGCTTGGGGTACCGGTGTTTTGTATAAAATAAATGGAAATAGAGTAGAAGATTTCGCAAATGGAACCGTAATTCAATCTGGCTATAAAGACATAAAAGGAGGAATCAATGAATTATCCTTTGCATGGGCAGGAAGTATTCAAGACAAGGCTTATATTGGAGTATCAATGGGTATACCAATATTTAACATGGAACTCAATACCTATTTTAAGGAAGAAGATTTAGGCGGTTCAAATAATAAAATAAATGGATTCTATGGAAAATTTATTTCGCAACAATTTAATGAAACAGCAAAATTCACCGGCGCTGGAGTTAATCTAAAAGTTGGTGGATTATTCAAATTGAATAAATACGCAAGGGTATCGGGATTTTTTCATAGTCCTACCTATTATAATCTAACTGAAAATTATACAATTACGCACATTGCAAATTTTACAAACTCTACTAATAATTCCGCAACAATTCCTGCCTCAGATTTTGAATACAATATGATTTCGCCTCTAAAAGCAGGATTTGGATTGAGTAGCATAATTAGTAAATATGGATTTATAGGTACAGAATATGAATTTAACTCTATGGCTACAACAAGAGTAGATTTTAAATCAGATCCTTTATATAATGATGCTATAAATAGCTATTTCAAATCGTATTTAAAAGGAACTCATACATTTAAAATTGGTGGTGAGTTTGCTTTTGAGAATTTAAGAGTTAGGCTAGGGTATAATTATCGTACTTCATTATACGAATCTAATATTGTAGTTGAAGATGCCGATCTTGCTACTAAAACCATCACTGCAGGCATTGGATATAAGGGCAAGCGTTTTGCATTAGATTTTGCATTTATGAATACACAGTTTTCTGAATTTAACTCCTTTTATACCGATGGATTAGGTCTTAATTATGCCCTTAAATCAAACAATGTTCTAAATCATTTCATGACTACTTTTAATTTTAGATTTGATTAAAGAAAATTCATTTGAAGAAAATTGGGGAAATACATTAGTTTAATTTATAGATATTTAGAGCTTTTTTTCTTTCATATCAATTATTAAAAAGTCCAATTTTATAGATTTGAATTCTATATTTTTATTGTTTGATCTGCTAATACAAAAATAAAGAACATTAATAATCAAAAAAGTGTAAATTTGCGTTTGTTTTAACTTGTCAAATGATAAATATAGCAATTATTGGTTATGGTTACTGGGGACCCAACTTATTAAGGAATTTTAATGCAAATTCAAATTGTAATGTCAAATATCTTGTAGACGGGAGAGAAGATAGACTCAAAATAGCTAAAAATCAATACCCCAATATTGAAACGGTTACTAATATTGAATCCATTATTGAGGATTCAAATTTGCATGCAGTGGTAATAGCTACACCTGTTTTTACGCACTTTGAATTGGCTAAGCTAGCTTTAGAAAACGGCAAGCATGTTTTAATAGAAAAACCCATGACTTCTAATAGTAAAGAAGCACAGTTATTAATAGAACTAGCGGAAAAGAAAGGCCTACTTCTTATGGTAGATCATACCTTTTTATATACAGGTGCTGTACAAAAGATTAAGAATTTAATAGATCAAAATGAAATTGGTAATTTACAATATTTTGATTCTACTCGAATTAATTTAGGATTGATTCAATCCGATGTAAATGTACTGTGGGACTTAGCGCCTCATGACTTATCTATTTTATTTTATCTCAATAATGAAAAACCTGTAAGTGTCCAGGCTACGGGTGTATCTCACACAAAAAATGGCATAGAAAATATTGCTTATTTGACAATCAATTATCAGAGCGATTTTATTGCGCATTTTAATTGTTCCTGGAGTTCTCCTGTAAAATTGAGAAATATCTTGATAGGTGGTGATCAAAAAATGATTTTGTTTAATGATATAGAACCTGCCGAAAAAATCAAAATCTATGATACGGGATTTCAAATTAAAAATGATGAAGATAAGCGTAGATTATTAATTGACTATCGTGTAGGTGATATATTTGTTCCTAAAATTGATCAAAAAGAAGCCTTGCAATCTATGGCTGAAGATTTTGCTCAAGGTATTATAAACAAAGTAACACCTATTTCCAATGCACATAAAGCACTAGAAGTAGTGAAAGTATTGGAGGCCGCTCAAATTAGCATTAAAAATAATGGTAAAGAAGTAAACCTAGATTGATTATGGAACTTGTAACACAAAATTCTGATAAAAAAAATATAAATAATGTAACCTTAGGCGAAAATGTTAAAATTTTTGACTTTGTAAATCTTTATGGCTGTTCTATAGACGAAGGTTCAAAAATTGGAACTTTTGTAGAAATTCAAAAAGGAGCCAGTATAGGTAAAAATTGTAAAATTTCATCGCATAGTTTTATTTGTGAAGGCGTTTCAATAGAAGATAACTGCTTCATAGGCCATGGAGTTAT
>JBIPMU010000166.1:0-3998 GCA_044377205.1 Chitinophagales bacterium
TCCAAAAAATGACTTCTACTTCCCGCCAAAAAATCCACTTCTCTCACGCTATGATGTCCTTCATGTGTGCGCCATAGCCATTTATTATTGTGCTGGAGTCGATGAAACCAATAAATATAAAAGTCGTGCGTTACAAAAAAGAAAAAAATCAATAATCCAAAATTCCAATGACTCAAAATGCCCGTATCGCCCAACCCAACAGCCTTTTTCAAAGGTAAAATGATACTGCCAAAAATCAAAATTTCCATAAATTTACTTTGGACAATGGTATACCATACCAAATCCATCCAAAATCCTCTTCTGAAAAGCTTTACATGTTTTGTATAGGGTCTTATACGCTCAATAATTATCATGAAAATAGCCCAAATAGGAATAATAATACCTATTGTTTGAAGCAGTTTATCGGGGCCCATTGTCTCAAGAAATGAAGGAATTTGAAGAATCATCTTTAGTTATTTTGGATTTTTCATTAAGATAAACTTGCGTTCTACAGCGTTAAATTCATTTTTTACAGCTTGTTTTTTGGCATTCAAAAGCGTCAATTTCAATGTATGCTCGCCCATTGCGAGTCCTTCTAGTAGTATTGGCGTCCATTCTTCAATGTAGAAAGTATGTGTTTTGTCTAGTTCTACTTTTATGCTAAAACCGCCTTTTTTCAGAGAACAATTGACTAAATAAAAATCTATCATAATTTTTTCTGCATCTTTATCTACGTATGTACCTTTGGGTCTGCTAAAAAAAAGATAAGGAGCTGTTAAATCATATACTTTAGTTGGTTTGCCCACATGGAATGCCTTTAATTGATAGGCGCTTTTGTGTTTGAGGCTTTGATGATGCGAACGACTCAAAAAGGCAAGCATCAGATGACTTCCCGAGGCATCAGTCCATTTGTTAAAATTTTCATACAATGCTGTATACGGTTTATTGTCTACTATAAAGTGAATATGTTGTCCATCCTTGCTGTTGGCACACATTCCTGTCAAATTATTGTTTGAACTAGCTTTGAGTGTGTAGTTTTTCACATCAAAAGTTGCCAGCATGTCTTGAGTGCCTTTTTTGTTTTTTAATACATTGCATTTGAGCCTAGCATCCTTATATTCATCGCTTTCGAGCACAGTTGAAACTCGAATGCTGTCTTTTTCATACAATACGGTTTGTCCATAGCTTTTGAAACCTAAAAATAAAGCAAAAAATAAAATAATTTTATTCATATTCAATTATTTATAGTTTAATTAGCAACCTGTTTTTGACTATTCATTATAGAAATTTCTCTAGCTAAATTTTTAGCTACATGCATAAAAGCATCTTGAAGTTCCGTTTCATTATCCCCCAATTCTGTACCATTATCAGCACTTTCTCTTAGTTTTTCTTTTAAAGGGATTTCGCCTAAGAATGGCACTTCATACTCTTCCGCAAGCGATTTGGCCCCTCCTTTTCCAAAGATATAATATTTCTTCTCGGGCATATCATGTGGAATAAAATATGCCATGTTTTCTACTACGCCAGCCACAGGAATATCTACGCCTTGTACTCTATACATCGATAATGCTTTTCGGGCATCGCTAATTGCTACTTGCTGTGGCGTGGAAACAATAATAGAACAAGTCACTTTCATCGTTTGTGCTATTGTCAGCTGAACATCGCCTGTTCCTGGAGGCATATCTAAAATCAAATAATCCAAATCACCCCAAATTACATCATTTATAAATTGTTTTAATGCAGAGGTAACCATAGGTCCACGCCATACAATCGCTTGACGTTCATCTACCAAAAAACCAATAGATAACACTTTCATATTAGCATTATATTCAATTGGCAATATATACATTTTCCCTTTGATATCACGCACCGATGGTTTTTGGTTTTTTAATCCTAGCATAATTGGGATCGAAGGCCCATGAATATCTGCATCCATTAGCCCTACTTTTGCTCCCATTTTACTCAATGCTAGGGCCAACTGAACCGAAACCGTAGATTTTCCAACACCCCCTTTGCCGCTCGAAACACAAATGATATTTTTGACATTGGGAAGAACATTTATAGCAGAGTTTCTATTGCTAGAAACATCTGATGTCATAGTAATTGCTACCTCTATATCTGTTCCCAAATCCTCTTTTAGTGCATTCACACAATTATTATGAATCAATTCTTTGAGTGGGCATGCAGGCGTAGTCAATTTTATATCAAATGAAATTTTATTTCCTTCAATTTTAATATTTTCTATCATTTTCAAGGTCACCAAATCCTGTTTTAGATCTGGTTCTTGTACTTTGCTCAATGCTTGTAAAACTTGATTTTCAGTCATTTTATAAAACTTTTTCTTAATTAGATATGACAATAAATTATACTACAAAGGTACAAACAAAAAATTAATTCATTTTGTTCGCAATGCTATTTCTCCGCTGAAAAAGATTATTTCATGTTCTAACTTATAGCAAGATTAGAAATCTATTTTAAATTTATGCTCAACTAACGATTCACTCATTGAACTAATCCTATATCCTATCACTACTAACTTGATTGTATTTCAAGTTCAGTATTTCATGAATCGTACCTAATTAACTTAAATTCAGTCTCAAATCTAACTTATCAAATCTAACTTCTCTACAATTAAATAATCTAAATTAATCTCAATCTAATTATATTTGCATACTAAAAAAAATAAAAATGGGACAGGCAAAAACAGATTATTTCTATTCTGAAGCAAATCAACCACATCCAGGAAGAGCCAAAGCAATGCTGGCTAAATACCCTGAAATTCGCAAACTGTTTGGAGCAGAGCCTAGAACTATGTATGTGATTTTCGCTATATTATTTTTCCAAACAACCCTAGCGGCCATAATGGGAATGGCTGGATTTAAAGAGTATTGGTGGCTAGCCATGCTTGTTGCATATTTTTTTGGAGCATTTTTCAATCATTCTACTTTTGTTATCATTCACGAATGTTCGCACAATGCCATTTTTACCTCTAAAATCTGGAATCGATTTGCAGCTTGTTTGGTTGATTTAGTAAGTATTTTTCCTTCGGCAGAAGGATTCAAAGTGTATCATATTCGTCATCATGCACACCAAGGAGATTATGAATTTGATGCCGACTTACCTTATTATAAAGAGGCTCGTTTTGTAAAAAATAATCCTTTGTTCAAAGCGCTATGGTTATTATTTTTCCCTATTGTACAAGGATCTAGACCATTTAGATTGAAAAAAATTAAAATGTGGAACAGTTGGGTTATTGTCAACACAATTTTTAATGTTGCTTTTGCTACATTTATGTGGCAAACTTTTGGAATCAATTCGGTTTTCTATTTATTTATGAGTTTTACATTTTCTATTGGATTACATCCATTAGGAGCCCGTTGGATTCAAGAGCATTATACGCCAGAAGGTAATCCACAAGAATCTTTTAATTACAAAGGTAGCTTAAATGTACCTAGTTTGTATGTAGGATTGCACAATGAACACCATGATTTTCCAAATATTCCATGGAGTCGCTTACCTGAGCTTGAAAAGATTGCACCTGATTTCTACGCCACATTGGAATATCACCCATCTTGGTTCCGTTTATTCTATAATTTCATTTTTCAAGACCGATATGATTTATTTTCAAGAGTATTGAGAAGTAAGGAAGGCAAAGAATCTGTAGATTCTCATTTTATGGATCGAAATGAGATGGTATTATCAAAAGTAGCAGCAAAACAAGGATAAATTATTTTGAAGTAAAATTATAAGAATATGTTTTCAATATCATCTATTGCGTTTCTTTTGTTATTGGCTGGAGTCTCTTTTATTGCTTTCAAAAGATTTAGAAGAATATATTTGAATATACAACTTGGAACAGATTGGGCTCCATCCAATTCGGCATCGAATAGATTGAAAAACATGATTTTGATTGCCTTGGGACAAAAAAAGATGTTTTCCCGTCCTATTCCAGCAATATTTCACTTTTTTATTTATTTGGCATTTATTTTTACGCAAATAGAATTATTAGAAATTATCAT
>JBIPMU010000167.1:0-3966 GCA_044377205.1 Chitinophagales bacterium
CTGTTGTTTCGTTTGATTAATACGGGAAGTAAAACCAATGAAATCAAAGATAAAACAAGAATTTGGATAGGCGACACAAAATGAAAAAGCGCAATACCAATACTATTTAAATCCGATTTAAAAGGCAGCTGATGGTCGCTTTCATTTATAGTACCTATATGTTTTTCTCCAAAATAGTGCATTTTCAAAAACTGAATAAAACTCAAATTTTTGTATTGTGTCTTATGCTCTTGGAAATGCTCAATAAGATAGGGAATTTTTACTATTTCTAATAGAGGTGTTTGTGTGAAAACAAACACACTAAAGAGAAGCCATAAAAATATTTTTCTTAAAAACATGCTACAAATGTAAAACTATTTTTGAATAAAATGAAAAAATATTAATTCCTAATTGTCAAAAAGAAAATCAAACTCCAAAAAAGACATCCCGAAAACATAAAAAGGAAAATTTTGAGTTTGCTATTAGTGATTTGAATAGCTAGGATGACCCCAACAGGAATTGTTAAAACAATAGGAGATAAGATTGCTATTCCTAACATTCCAAATCTTTTGCGAAAATGAATCATGGCGCGATTCCATTTTGAAAATTTCTTAGGTGCCGTTTTTTTGTAACGAATTGATAAATAAGTCTTTTTGATAATAGAACCAAAAAAAGTATACATATACACGCCTAATGCACCGCCAAGAATATTAGCAATAAATGCATGTGGCTTTTCAACTTCAAAATATACCGCGGATATGAGCCCAAAACCAAATTTTACGATGGATAAAAAGAAAATAGTAAAAATTTCTGTCCAATATTCAAGTGGATACATCGAAAAGAAGTCAGAAAACATATCAGTTAGCTATATAATTTTAAAATGATAAAAACTTTTTAACTAAATTCTTAGAACCAATAGCAATAGGAGTTCTTTGATGCAATTCATTAGGCACGATGTCTAAAATATTAACTTCCATATCGGTAGAACTTCCTCCAGCATGTTCTTGAATATATGCAAGCGGGATACATTCATACAATAGACGGAGTTTTCCCTTTGGTGATTTGGTATTTGCGGGATAAATAAAAATACCGCCTTTTAACAAATTTCTATGAAAATCTGCTACCATAGAGCCAATATAACGCATAGTTAGCGGTCTAGACGTTTCTTTATCTTCTGAAGTACACCAATCTATAAACCGAATCAAACGATTATCAAAAGTGCGATGATTTCCATAATTAACCGAAAATTGCTTAGCATTTTCAGGTGTTTTTATCTGATAATGCGATAAGCAAAACTCTCCAATCGATGGGTCTAGTGTAAATCCATTTACTCCATTGCCTGTAGAATATACTAGCATTGTAGAACTGCCATAAAGTACATATCCTGCCGCTACAATATTTCTTCCTTTTTGAAAAAAATCTTTTTGAGATACTTTATCAGAGCTCAATCTGCGAACCACCGAAAAAATAGTACCTATTGAAGCATTAGTATCAATATTGCTACTGCCGTCTAATGGGTCAAACAATACCAGATAGTGTGCATCTTTTGCTTCTTCATTTTCAAAAACTTTGATGTCATCTTCTTCTTCCGAAGCTACGCCAGCACATTGGCCGCCATTCTTAAGGAAGGAAATAAGTGTATCATTTGCAAATTCATCTAATTTGAATACTTCCTCTCCTTGTATATTTTCTTTGCCTATTTTGCCCAAAATATCTACAAGTCCTGCTTTATTTACTTCTCTATTGATAATTTTAGAAGCCAACCCTATATCTCGAAGCAATTTTGATAAATCGCCACTAGCATTGGGATAGCCTTTTTCTTCTTGGATTATAAATTCGTCTAATGTCATGCCCACACTTGGTCTTTTCATGCGCTTAAATATTTTATATAGTTAATATTAGATATCCGTTTTTTTGAATTAAAAATTACAAATTTAATTGATTTCTTTCATTCTATATCAAAAATTATTATAAAACAGTAGCTTGCTGACGCATTTCTTCCGATTTTTCTTTTCCTAAATATTTTTCTATCCATTTATGAACTAAAAAAAGAAATGGAATCATAAGTAAAGCTACAATTCCTTTATAAATATAATTGTTTATAGAAACAGATAAAACTTGAGCCCAACTCCAGTTTTGACCAACTTTGAATGCGATGATAATTACCACAAAACTATCAATAAATTGGCTAACAAGTGTACTCAAAGTAGCTCGAATCCATAATGCATTATTTTTTGAACGGGTTTTGAGAGCTTGAAAAACCGATGCGTCTAATAATTGTCCCAATACAAATGCAACTAAAGAACCAATAATAATATTTTGTCCTTGTCCAAAAATATAGCGAAAGGCTAAGTCGGAATTAGGAACACCATTGGCTTTATTTACTTCTATCCACCATTGAACAGGCGTAGCTTTAATAGCAAAATTAACAGCTAGAAAAGCATAAATAATTATTCCTACAGCTACATATGTAAGGAATTTCACTGCTTTTTTGCCATAGAAATCATTTATAATATCAGTAAGAACAAATACTACGGGCCATATAATGACACCTGCCGTAAAACTCAAATTCATTTCCTGTCCAAATAAAGAATAGGATAGAGGTGAGAATCCAAAACTACTTTCCAAAGAAAATATTTTTACACCTATAAATTCCGCTATAAGAGCATTGGCTACAAATAGACAAGCTAATATGACAAATATTTTTTGTTCTTTTTTCATCTGTTTATTTTTTAAAAATAAATATAAGTAACACCATCACCTCCATGTTCAGGTTCTGCATGTGCTATTTTTGATATACTTTTTATACTGTTAATGATTTTTAAGACTTCGCGCTTCAAATTGCCTCTTCCATGTATAATTTTAGATTGAAATTTATTCTGTACCAGGGCATCGTTGATATATTTCTCCAATTCGGGAATGGCTTCCGCCACAAACATTCCTCTCAAATCCAATTCATCTGAAAGTTGAACTTTTTCTATGGTAATTTTTCGTGGCGTATGCTGTTTTTTTATTTCATCATCGGGAACTAGAATCAAATCTGATAGTGGAATAGTAGATTTGATATTGTCAAAAATAATGATTGCTTTTTTTCGCTCTATCTTTTCTATTTTGCCCATAGCTTGGGTTTGTATATATCTAACCCAACTGCCTATTTGGAAATTTTGATTAAGCGGTACATTGTGAATCTGCTTATATGTTTCTTTTATTTGCTCAGCATTTTCAGCAATTTTTTCTTGTATAATCCTTCGTTCTTCTTTTATTTCATCTTCTTTTTGCTGTTTTTTGAGCTCTTCGGCAAAAGCTCTGATTTCTTTTTCTTTCTCTATTTCCTTTTCATTTTGGAATAGCATCCGTTCAAATTTGATTTTATTTCGTAGCAATTCCAATTCATTATTGACTTTATTCCAATTTTTAATTTGTGATTTTAAATCCCTTTCGGCTTGCTCCATCTCTTTTTGTTTTTTGATTAAATCCTTTTCTTTAATCTCTAATTTGAGTAATAAATGGTCATATTTTACTTGATCTGTTTGAACTAATTTTTTTGCTTTTTCTATCAAGGGTTCATGTAAACCCATTTTTTTTGCAATATGAAAAGTGTAGCTACTTCCAGGTCTGCCAATTGACAGTATGTACAAGGGCTCTAATTTTTGTTCATCAAAAAGCATGGAGGCATTTGTAATAAAACGGTTATCATCGGCAAATTTTTTCAACGAACCAAAATGAGTTGTAACAATAGTAAAACTTTCATTTTCAATACATTTATCTAATACTACTTGAGCCATTGCTGAGCCAAAGCTTGGATCGGTACCAGTTCCCATTTCATCAAATAAAATGAGTGATTTCGTATTGGATTTTTCTACTATTTCTTTCCAATTTTTAAGTTTTGAAGAATACGTACTAAGCTCATCTTCTAGCGATTGATTATCGCCAAAATCACCGAAAAAACTCTCAAAAATAGGTAGTTTTGATGTGCTTTCTACTGGA
>JBIPMU010000168.1:0-3944 GCA_044377205.1 Chitinophagales bacterium
GAAAGGATAAAATCGATTATAAACTATATAGACCCTAGAGATGGACGCTCGAAAACTCGCTGCAAAATTTCCTGAAGTATATAAAATCTTAAATGATTTTATGATGGATAAGAATATGCGAAAAACCGGTGAACGCTATTATTTGATTTTAAAAATTTACGAACAAAAAGACCATTTTGATGCAGAAAAATTGTATAAAGTAATTCAGAAAGAAGAACGAAATATCAGTTTAGCTACAGTATACAACTCTTTAGAGTTATTTTTGGAGTGTGGGCTGGTTATTAAGCACAATTTTGGTCAAAATCTTTCTTTGTATGAAAAATCATATGGACACAAACAGCACGACCATTTTATATGCAAAAAATGCAAGCAAATAACCGAATTTTGCGATCCCCGTTTGTATCAAATTAAAAAATCATTGGAAGAAATTTTAAATGTAAAGGTAGATTCGCACAGCCTTTATTTATATGGATTCTGTTCCAATCCCAAATGTAAAACACTAAGTCCTACTTAATATTTTAACAATTTCTTATATAAAATTCGATCTCTAAAATTCAGTTTTATAAAATAAGCACCGCTTGCATAATTGGATAAGTCTATTCTAATTAAATTGTTTCCTTGAATGAGCGTTTCGGTTTGGCTAGAAATGAGTCCATTGAAACTATAGAGTTCTACTTTTATGGTTTCTTGAAGATAATGATTAAATTCTATGATTATAGCATCTTTTGTAGGATTAGGATAAAGGTAAATATTCTCTGTAGAATCATTTTTTAGAATCATCTTTTGCGCAGTTATAAAATTGGGTATGCCATATCCAAAGGATTCATTGGGATTGGTAAAACGATGACTACTTCTATATATAGCATCTTTAATCTTATCGGGTGATGCCGCTCTATTGGCTTGCCAAAAACAAGAGATCAATCCTGCCATAATTGGCGATGCAAAAGAAGTACCATTGGAAATAGCAAATCTACCTGCATCATAGAAGCAAGTAGCTAGTTTAGCTACTGCACAAACATTGGGTTTTATTTGGCCAAGCGCATTGTAGCCTCTAGAGCTAAAGTCTGTTACATTTCCAGCTTTATCTATACCGCCAACAGTGATAACACCTTTTGCATCTGAAGGACATGATATTTTACCCCATGATTTATTTCCTAAATTTCCGGCTGCATTGACTACTAATATCCCTTTGTCACTTGCTATTTGTGCTGCAATAGTTGATATAGCCGTTTTACCGTCTAATTGATTCAATGTATAATTGGTACTAGCGTCATCAAATTCGGTGTATCCAAGCGATGAATTGATTATATCTACTCCTATACTATCAGCTATTTCTGCCGCCTTAGCCCAATTGATTTCTTCTACTTTGCTTTCATAACCACTCGCTTCGGTTATAAAAAGGTAATAGTTTGCTTTTGGGGCTGTTCCTATTAGGGTATCTTTTATAAATGAACCCATGCATCCCAATACCAACGAACCATGATTATCATATTTATAGAAAGAATCAGTATTATATACAAAATTCCTGACAGGGAAAATTCTATTTTCTTTGAATAAATGCCTAAGACTGGCTATACTGTCAATTCGATCAAAACCCGCATCAAAAATAGCTATTTTCATGTCTTCTCCATGAAATCCTAGATTGTGTAATGTATCACCTTGATGCATTTTAATTTGATCAAAACTAGATCCGTATTCGGATATGGAAAATGACGATTTTGTTTTTTTACTACTATTTTTAAGTTTTTTGGTTCTAGCTATTAAGTCTATTTTCGTAACAAAAGGCAATAATTTTATTTCTTTTAATTTTGATTCATCACATTCAATCAATGAGCCATTAAGCCATTTTGATACCAATAATGGTGTTGTAAAATTGCTTAAAGTTTCTATTTTGTATGATTCTATTGCATAATCTTTGATATCAATATTAATGTTATACTTTAGTTTTCGCTCTATAGATGCTGGACTAATAGATAATCTTGTTTTGGAAATATCTTTATCGTTGAACCAAATGAAATATTGATTTTGAGACCATAATTGACCCATGATAGCAAGGAAAAATATGATTGTGATGCTTCTATT
Organism: Chitinophagales bacterium; assembly: GCA_044377205.1. Taxonomy (GTDB): domain Bacteria; phylum Bacteroidota; class Bacteroidia; order Chitinophagales; family JADJOU01; genus CHPMRC01. The sequence goes on from JBIPMU010000168.1 coordinate 2,083, forward strand.
CATGTTACAAATATAATTCAAAAAAATATATGGACATAAAAAAAGCGGCGCTTTTTTGAGCTACCGCTTTTTTTTAATTATTAAGATGAAATAAATCAATCTGTATTTTTAATTCGAATTGAGTTAAGCATTTTGATAATTTTGAGAAGCTGCTTCCCAATTTATTACATTCCAGAAAGCTGAAATATAATCTGGTCTTCTATTTTGATAATTCAGATAATAAGCGTGTTCCCATACATCTAATCCAATAATTGGAGTGCCTTTACATTCTGCAATATCCATCAACGGATTATCTTGATTGGGTGTACTACAAATACACAAGCTACCATCTGTTTTTTTGCATAACCAAGCCCATCCCGAACCAAATCGAGTTGTAGCGGCTTTATTGAACTCTTCTTTCATCGCATCGAAGCTACCAAACTGCGCATCGATTTTTCTAGCCAATTCTCCTGTAGGATTTCCACCACCGTTTGGCGACATTACATTCCAAAAGAAAGTATGATTCCAATGTCCACCACCATTATTGCGAACTGCAGGTGAATATTTAGAAATATTTTTAACAATTTCTTCGATAGGCATGGACGCAGCATCTGTATTTTCAATGGCTGCATTCAAATTGTTTACATACGCTTGATGATGTTTTGAATGATGAATTTCCATCGTTTTTGCATCAATATGCGGTTCAAGATCGGTATAACTGTAATTTAATTTTGGTAATTCGAAAGCCATAATTTTTATGTTTTTATTTATATGATAAAGGAACAACACTCTATTATAAATAGTTCGCAAAAAGCTAAAAATAATTTAATTTTTTATATTTTTTTTCAATTTGCTAATTAAAGAAACGTTTCATACTTTTTCAAAACGTAATTCTTCAAGAGATAATTTACGTATTTCAAAATAAGATAGAGAAAAATCGTATGTATTATAATTTTAATTATAATAAAATTTGGATTAATTCTTGTAAATATTAAAATCAAAGACTTTATCTTTGCGATATAAATATAAATTATGTCTAAATATTACGAAATTGTAGCGTCAAAAAAAGAAGTTTTTTTAAAAGAATTGGTTGATTTGTTGAAATATCCCTCTATTTCTGCGGATCCTAATTATAAAAATTATGTATTGGATTGTGCCGATTTTGTAAAAAATCAAATGATGCTAGCAGGTTTAGATGCAGTAGAAATTATTCCTACAAAAGGATTTCCTATTGTATATGGAGAGAAAATAATTGATGCTTCATTGCCTACAGCATTGATATACGGACACTATGATGTTCAACCTGCCGATCCTATAGATTTGTGGCATTCTCCCCCTTTTGAACCTGTAATAAAAGACGGTAAAATATTCGCTCGTGGTGCTGCTGATGACAAAGGGCAATTTTATATGCACCTAAAAGCATTAGAGATATTAATTGCCGATAAGAAGTTGTCTTGTAATGTGAAAGTAATTATTGAAGGAGAAGAAGAAGTGGGAAGTACGCATTTGGAGCAGTTTGCATTGGATTATAAAGAAAAATTGAATTGTGATTTTATCGTAATTTCGGATACTTCTATGATTTCAAATGAAAATCCTTCTATCACTACAGGATTGAGAGGGTTGTGTTATATGGAAGTAGAAGTAACTGGACCTAATAGAGATTTGCATTCGGGCGTATATGGCGGAGCGGTAGCCAATCCAATCAATACACTTTGCAAAATGATTTCACAGCTTCAAGATGATAATGGAACCATTCAAATTCCAGGATTTTATGAAAAAGTAGAGGAAGTAAGCCAAAAAGAACGTCAAGCTATGGCGCAAGCGCCTTTTGATATAGAAGCCTATAAAAAACACTTAAATATTGATGATGTGTTTGGCGAAAA
>JBIPMU010000169.1:0-3930 GCA_044377205.1 Chitinophagales bacterium
AGTTTTTAAAGTTTATATCGCTATATATATATTTAATCTGATAAATCATAGATGGTATTGAATGCCAAAAAATAAAATAAATTGTAAATCCCCAAATTAAGCTAGATGTTTTAAAGATAATAACTAGTACAATAATTGATATTAAAAATTGAAATATCTTTTCAAGATTAATTTTTTTTTGATAAATTAATTTAGACATAAATAAAATAAACATAAATGCACTGCATATTAAATTTATATATAAGATATTTTCATCTAGCTTCAAAGTTGAAATATCTTTTAGGATTTGAAGGACGGGAATAGTATTATTTACAAATAGTAAGCTTAAAATTAAAAAGCCCATAATGAATTTCAACAACAAATGATATTTTTCATTTTCGATTTCTAGATCAATGTAATGTTGTTCTCCAAAATGAAAGCTGCTAGTAATTATAAAACTTATAAAACATAAATTAGGATAATTGTAAAAAAAAGTACAAAAAAGTACTATTGATAATAAATAAAGGAGTTTACTCTTTATTTGTTCTTTTAATTTTAATTTCTCAATTAAAAGAAAATCATTTGCACCATGAAGTATCCCAAATGATAAAATTAAGGTAAATCCTATAAAAAATTCTTGATTATTTGACAAATATGAAGAAATCCATAATCCTAAGAAACTCATTAAAATAGAGGCTTTCTGAACCATATTATAAAATTTTTATAAAAATAGTTAAAAATTTTTAAATATTTAATAATTAATTACTTACCTTTGAGTCGTTATTTTTTATTAAACCAAAAAAAATTAATTATTATGACAAGTCTATTAATTACGTTAAGTGTAACTGCAAAGTTACTTCCAACTGATTATGTTGGATTTACATTCTTTGTTGGATGTATGGCTATGATGGCCGCTTCAGCATTTTTTTTCTTATCATTAAGTCAATTTGAAAAAAAATGGAGAACCTCAGTTTTAGTGTCAGGGCTTATTACGTTTATTGCTGCTGTTCACTATTTTTACATGCGAGATTATTGGGCGTCTTTCCAAGAATCTCCAACATTTTTTAGATACGTAGATTGGGTATTGACAGTGCCTTTAATGTGCGTAGAGTTTTATTTAATCCTTAAGGTAGCAGGCGCTAAAAAAAGCTTGTTATGGAAAATGGTATTCTATTCAATAGTAATGCTAGTAACAGGATATATTGGTGAAGCTGTTTATCCTGGTAGTGCAGCTATATGGGGATTAGTTTCTGGTATTGCATATTTTATGATTGTATATGAAATATGGTTAGGTGAGGCAAGTAAACTTGCTAAAGCTGCTGGAGGAAACATTTTGGCATCTCATAAAATCTTATGCTGGTTTGTATTAGTAGGATGGGCTATTTATCCATTGGGTTACATGATGGGAACTACAGGTTGGTACAATGGTATTATTCCTTCAGGAAATATTGACGTAGCGTATAATATTGCTGATGCTATTAACAAAATTGGATTTGGTCTAGTTATTTATAATCTAGCGGTTAATTCACAAGATTAAGATTAAATCTTTAATCTTATAAATATTGCCACCACATTTTGTGGTGGCTTTTTTTTTAATAATTTGCCTTTATTTCTACATCATTTTCAAGCAATTGGTATACTCCATAGGTAAGTTTATTGATGATTTGATGGGTATTTATGAAGTCAATATTATTAATATCATCTTTTGCACTCATATATAAGCTGTCTGTATGGCTGTCAAATGTAGTAATGGTATTAGCAGGAATCTTATATATATTATAAAAAGGCAAATGATCTTGTTTGGGTTCTATTTCTTCCATATCATCGATTTCCTTTTCTTCCTTTTCTACAATAAATCGCTCTCTTAATGCAAAATTTAGTTCAAAAGAAAGGTTTGAAAACTCTTTATCATTCATATAAACTTTTCCACGATTTCCTTTTAATTCTTTCCCAATCATCTCAATATTAATAACAGCTTTGATATTGATATTACTTCTTTTTGCAAAATCAGCAAAAAAGCCGGCCCCATAATTGCTATAATGTTTTCCCGATAAAAATACAATTAGTACTTTTTTATTAAATTTGAATTGATTGAGAAATTTTGCCATTTGCATCAAAGCAGCACACCCTGAAGCATTGTCGTTAGCGCCATTATAAATTTGATCTCTCGGATCATTTTCATAGGAATCAGCAATGCCTAAATTGTCATAGTTTGCGCAGAGCACAATATAATCATTCTTTGGTTTAGCATTGTCTATCAATGCCACTATATTATCTGTAAAAATATTTTCTTCTAATACAAATTTTTGTCTGTATGTATTGCCAATTAAAGGTTTAATATTATTTTTGATTAGAAAATTTTCAATAAAACTCTTTGTGAGTTCAATAGAACCTGATTTGATATCCCTTCCAGCATAGCTTTCGTGTGATAGTGTAGTTATAATACTTCGTGTTATATCTAGTTCCTGCATTTGTTTTACATAATCAAAATTCACAACTACTTTGGTTTTATCATCGCTATCAATAAACGATAAAAATATAGTTGATGTAAAAATAATAAGTAATCCGCTTATGAAATATCGATACATTTTATAATTTCTTCTTTAAGCTCGCTTACCAAAAATGGGGTACCTTGTATTTTATTTATTTGAAGTGTATTTATACAAAACTCACTTCGAATGATTTGTGCTAATTGGCCCATATTTAGTTCCGCAATGATAATTTGATCATATTTTTTTATAATATCCTTTAGTCCTTTTGGGAAAGGCCTTATCCATTCTATATGACCATGTGCTAGTAAAATTGAGGGGTTTTCATCTTGAAGTTGCATTATGGCTGATTTAACGGCACCAAAAGTAGAGCCCCAAGATATAATTAAAGTGCCTTTTGCTGCAGAATAATCTTCTAGGGTAAATTTTGGAATAAAATGGGCTATGTTATCAATTTTCTTTTGTCTTATATGGGTCATTTTTTCATGATTATGTGCATCATAAGATATGCCACCATCTTCAAAACCTTTTTCCAAACCACCTAATACAAATGTATGGTCTTCGGTGCCTGGACTTATCCATGGTTTTACCAAATTTTCATTTCGCGAAAAAGCATTTCCTTGCTTCAAAACGTTTAATTTTTTTGAAGCTATGGAAGGTAATAGCCATGGTTCAGCGCCATTAGCAATACTTACATCACTTAATACAAAAAGAGGCGTTTGAAATTGTATCATGATTTCAATGGCGTCCAAAATGCTTTGAAAGGCACTTGCAGGGGATTTAATAGCTAATATAGGTACGGGACATTCCCCATGCCTACCAAAATAGGCTAGTTCCAAGTCGGATTGTTCCACTTTAGTAGGCATGCCTGTACTAGGGCCCGCTCTTTGAACGTCAATAATAAGTAAGGGTAATTCGGCACTATGCGCCAAACTTATAGTTTCTTGTTTTAAATCTAATCCTGGTCCAGAAGAGGCTGTTACCCCAATGGCTCCTCCGTAGGAAGCTCCTAACGCCGTAGCAATAGCTGCTATTTCGTCTTCTGCTTGCACCACCGTTAGATCTTCAATAGGATATCGTGCTAATTCATGTAAAATATCTGAAGCCGGTGTAATGGGATAACCACCATATAGCAGTTTTCTTCCAAAAATTTCTGGCGCACTCATCAATGCTAATGCTACCGCTGTATTTCCTTGAATATTTCGATAAATTCCTTTTGCTTTTTGACTTTGAGTTAGGGCGCTTGATTTAGATATGGAAAATTCTATAGTCTCTGCGAAGTAATACCCGAGCTTAAGGCTAGTTTCCATTGCAAGAAAGCCATTTCCTAGATGGGTGAATTTTTCCAATAATAAGTCCTGCGTAATTTTAATTTGATTTTCAATAGAAAATAATAAAAAGCCTAAGGCAAAAATATTTTTATTTTGATTTTTTTCTTTGATGCTCATTTCAAAATCCTTCA
>JBIPMU010000170.1:0-3923 GCA_044377205.1 Chitinophagales bacterium
GCTACAGGTTATATTCATCATATTCATAGCTTCTACAAGAAACCCAACGGTATGATGATAAGTATTGACGCGCTTAATATCTCGTTTCTCTAAAAAAGCAAAATTTATATTTCCCAAATCATGTACTACGGTTCCGCCACCACTAATTCTTCTACAAATTGGGATTTCAGGATTTTTGATAAAATCCAAATGAACTTCTTTGTATATATTTTGATTTTTTCCTAAAATAATACTGGAGGTGTTCTTGTAAATAAAAAGATATTCACTTTCCGAAAAATCAAAATTGCGAACAAAATATTCTTCTGCTGCAAGGTTGAAGAAAGGGTCGTTGGATTGAGAAAAAATCACATATCTATTCATTTCCAAATGCTTTTAATATAAATTGAGCTTTGAGCAAGCATTCTTTGTATTCTTCTATAGCTATACTTTGTGAGGTAATGGCGCTCCCAACAGAGAAATTGGCCTTTTTAATCTTCTCGTCATAGTATATAGTACGAATGACTACATTGCTATCAAAATCACCATTGTTATCAAAATATCCAATATTGCCTGCATACATACCTCGTTTGAAGGTCTCAAATGTATCAATGTGTTTCATCACATTCTTTTTTGGCGCACCTGTCATAGAACCCGCAGGCACACATTGCAAAATTGCGTCTATAGCTTTTTCTTCATTTTCCAATGTAGCTTCAATCGTTGAAATCATTTGATGTACATGTTTGAAAGAATATATTTTGCAATATTCAGACACGTGAATACTTCCTGTCTTAGCATAAGGGGTTAGGTCGTTTCGCATCAAATCTACGATCATGCTATTTTCAGCTCGTTCTTTTTCACTTTGTTGCAATGCTAGTTTCACTCGATCATCTTCAATATTATCCATATGTCTTCGTGCAGTGCCTTTTATAGGCTGAGCTATTAAGGTATTGCCTTGCTTCGTTACAAATCGTTCGGGACTAAAGGATAGTATCCATTTTTTACCCATTTTTACGAGAGCAGCCATAGGTGTTTGTGCTATTTCATTGAGTTGTATAAAAGTATGAATGGCATCTATTTCAGCAGATTCAGTTTTAAAATCAATACAATAATTTAGCTCATAAAATGCGCCTTCCAATATTTTGTCTTGAATTTGATGTACGGTTTTGATATATTTTTCTTCAGAAATATCTGTTTTAAATGAAATTTTAGGAATGGAATAATTTGTTACAATGCAATAGTTTGATATTTGATCTAATATTTCAATAGCTTCAGGATAATTTCTATTTATATAAATTCTTCCTTCTTTTATGTAAATTATATATCGTGGTTTGTAAAATAAATAAGATAGAAAATCAATAAAAGTATCATTATTAGTTGAAATACTAAGTATATGATGATTCATTTCATAGCTCATTACACAACACGTAAATTCATTTTTTTTCCAATATTTAAATGATTCAATATCAAATTTTTCAGCATAAGTATCTAAAGCATCGATTGCAATTAAAAAATCGTATTTGGTATAGGCGTCTATATGAGAATTGCTATCATACGCTGTAAAATAATTAAACTGATTTGCCCAAAGCAAAAGCTGAGATTTAATATTTGGATACGTATTAAGAGAGAAATGGGTAAATTCCATTAATGATTAAAACTCGTCAAAAAATAGCAAATCCAAATCGATATGTTTTTCGCCTAACATATTGCTGAAATGTGCGTTTGTAACATTTCCGCCAAATAAATAAGCCCCATTTCTAACACCTTTTGAGCTTTTTACCAATGATTTAATGCCACCTACTTGAATTAGCTGTAATAAAAGATTGGTGAGGATATTGCTCATAGCTATAGAAGCCGTTCGAGAAACTCTTGATGCAATATTGGGTACACAATAGTGAATTACGTCGTGTTTTACAAATGTAGGTTTATCATGATTCGTCATTTCTGAAGTTTCAAAACAACCTCCTTGATCAATTGATACGTCTATGATTACAGCATTTGGTTTCATTTTCATTACCATTGACTCTGAAATTACAATAGGAGTTCTTCCTTTTTTACTATGGATTGCACCTATTACAACATCTGCATTTTCAAGCTCTTGTGACAATAAAGTAGGAGATAGGACAGAGGTGTAAATTCTAGTGCCTATATTATTTTGAAGACGATGTAGTTTATAAGTAGAATTATCAAAAACTTTAACATTAGCTCCTAGACCTAGAGCAGCTCTTACGGCTGTTTCACCCACTACACCTGCTCCTAATACTACAACTCTTGTGCTCGGAATTCCGGATACACCCCCTAATAATATTCCCGAACCTCCACTAATATTGCTCAACAACTCTGATGCAATTAAAATAACGGAATTTCCTGCTATTTCGCTCATAGAGCGCACTACAGGATAAACACCCCATTCATCTTGCAAGTATTCATAAGCAATTGCAGTTACTTTTTTTTCCATCATTTTTTGGATGGTTTTGGTTTTCATGGTAGGTAAGTGCAACGGTGAAAAAATCGTTTGATTTTCACGAAACATTTCTACTTCTTCCAGCATGGGAGGAGTAACTTTAATTATGATATCACATTTATATAATTCTTTGGCATCGTAGCAAATTTCAGCTCCTGCTTCAGAATATTCTCTATCTGAAAAATGGCTAAATTTGCCTGCACCCGTTTCTATCAAAACTCTATTGCCATTATGAACTAATAATCCCACTGATTCTGGAGTCAATGCTACACGATGTTCTTGAAAGGTCTTTTCTCTGGGAATACCTATTGTGAGATTTCCCTTTTTGTGAGTAATAATGGCTGGCTGTTCTTGTGTGTCAAAGCCATACTTTGTAACCATTTCAGGTGTATCATCTAATTTAGCAATGGGAGGCATATTTTTATTTTAATAACGTACAAATTTAATTAAAAAAAGATATATTAAAACGAAAAAATTGTATATATATTTTCTATTTAATAATTTTTTAAAACAAACAAAAAGCCTCTCAGTTTTATATGAGAGGCTTGCATTTTAAATGGATCAATAAATTTATTAAAAACTTGTTCTAAGTGTGAATCTGAGATTTCTTCCAGGAGAACCTATTCCTGATGCAAAAACTCTATAATACGTATCAAAAATATTGTCTAATGCTACTTGAGCAGTCAATTTATTTGAAAAATCATAACTCGTTCGCAAATTCAAAATATACCAAGCTGGTGTAAATCCATTTATGGCGTCGGCGCTTTTATCTATATTATCTTCACCAATTTTGCTATAGTCCTCTGATTTTTTTGCGCCATTGAACAAAACCGAAAGTTCGCTATTTAATTTTGAAATATGATAATGTAATCCAAATCTTCCCGACATTGGTGGAATATGGTCCAAGGGTATTTCTTCAGAAGTTTGTATCATTTTTACACGTCCATACGTATAGTTTACATTTGCAAACATATCAAAATGATTGCCCATTTTGAGTTTCATACTTCCATAAGCTCCCATAATTTTTGCTGTTGAAGCATTTCCAAGTGTTTGATAGGTATATGTATTCCCGTCTATAATAGTTGTTGAACTTCCATTTATAGATGTTATCTGATTGGTAATATAATCCGTCATAGTGGTATAATAAGCACCTGCTTCTAGTGTCAAATCTTCAGCAATTTTATTCCAAGAATTTACTTCAAAATTAATAGCCATTTCAGGCTTTACATCAGGATTATTAACTTGTATAAATTGTTGTTCATCAAATATCTTGGAAACATCATCTAGATTGGGAGTGCGATATCCCGAGCTTATATTAAACACTATTTTATTATTTTTGGTAGGTAATAAACTCAAACCTGCATTAAATGAATAGGCACTATTTGATATTTCAAATGAACCATATTTTCGAGATGTGTCATTGACTATAGCACTTATAGTATTGTATGAATATCTAGCACCTAAATTAATGTAAGCCAAATTT
>JBIPMU010000171.1:0-3917 GCA_044377205.1 Chitinophagales bacterium
TTTCTCAATTCTGAAATGCCCAAACCACGCAAATCCATAACCAAAAATAGGCATTAAAAATAATAAAATAGGTAGACGAGATACTATAAACATACAAAACAAAACAATTACAAAAAGACTGCCTATGTAATGAAACAATCTATTGAGTGGTTCTCTATGTTCCATAAGGTAGTATGGATAAAATTCTCCAAAGGAAGTGAATTTGTTCATCTTTTTTTTCGCAAAAATAGTCAATTTTTCAAATTATTTCCAATTCATTCCAAAATCTTATTTATATTTGTGCTTTAGATGCAATTTCTATTAAAATCCGTTAACGTATTAGACCCTCGCTCAACCTTCTACAAAAAGGTTGTAGATATAGAATTTTCCAATGGGAAAATTACTCAAATTGATTCGCATATTGAACCCAAAGTTGATTTCAAGGTTATTGAAGGCAAAGAATTGTGCATTGCTACAGGATTTATAGACCTTAATGCGCAGAGCGGTGAGCCTCATTTTTCGGTTGCTGAAAATATGGCTTCTCTAGAAAAATCTGCTGCAAAAGGAGGATTTACACATGTTTGCCATTTTCCACACGAGAATCATTTTGTAGAAAATGAATCGGATATATATTTCCTAAAAAGCAAAAATCAAGGCCTCGTAAAAGTATTGCCTGTGGGAAGCATTACACAGAAAAAAAATCAAAAAAACATGGCAGAGCTCTACGATATGTATGTATCGGGGGCAGTAGCTTTTACCAATGGAAATGAAATGGGCATGGATTCGGATACACTTATCAATGCACTCAACTATTCCAAGTCTTTTGGTGGCAAAATGCTTATTCATGCCGAAAAAAATAGACTCACAAAAAATGGACAAGTACATCAAGGCTTATATTCATTGATGACTGGGTTCAAGGGTATTCCAAAAGAAGCCGAACTTATAGCTATCAAAGAAGTGGTTGCCTTGGCTCAATATACACAAACATACCCTACGATAATAAATATTTCAACAGCAGAAAGTATTGATTATATTAAAGAAATAAAAAAGGAATATCCTCTAAAATGTGGTGTATCTTCAATACATTTAGCTTTGAATGATGAAAAAATCCTCGATTTTGATACAAATTATAAAGTAAATCCTCCACTGAGAAGCGAATCAGACCGTGTAGCCTTGTGCAATGCTGTTTTGGATGGCACTATTGATTTTGTATACTCGCAGCACACTCCATGGACTATTGAAGAAAAACATTTGGAATTTGACTTAGCGGCTTTTGGAATTATCAATCTTCAGACTTCTTTTCTATTAGCGTTAAACCAATTGGGCAAAAATGCTATTGACAAAATTATCTCCGTATTTTCTACAAATCCTGCGGAATATTTAGGATTAGACATGGGAAGTATTGCAGAGGGAAATTCAGGAAGTTTTACATTAATTGATTTAGGAGAAAAAACCGTATTTTCTCTCAATGAAAACGCTTCTAAAAGCAAGAATAGTCCTTTTTGGAATCAAGAATTTGAAGGCAAAATCAAAGGTATTATCCAAGAAGAAAAGGCATGCTTTTTTATATAAATTAATCCCCCTCTAAGATAACAGACTTATGAATGCAGTTGTCCTTATTTCTCTTATTTTTGGTATTATTACATTGCTGAATAATTTTTTTCTGGCTACACAGGTTGAAAATAAATCAATAGGATTTATCCTTGTATCAGGATTATTGTTTTTTAATATTTATTTCTCCATATTATTTACAAAAAAAGCGCATCAATACACACTTACTTTTTCTCAAGGGTTCAAAGCTGCCGTTCAATCTGGCATTATCCAATCCATTTTTTATTTTTCTTCCATTGTATTGATCCAAAAATATATTTCGCCCAATTACTTCCCCGACTTGTATAGTCTCAAGCAATATATATTAATATTAAATATAAATATCATTTTATTTTCAATTTTAAGTGCTATATTTGGGGCTGTTTTGACGAGTTTTTTAATGACCAAAAACCTTAAATAATGGATATATCGGTAGTAATTCCTTTATACAATGAAGACGAAAGTTTGCCCGAATTGACACAATGGATAGACCGTGTCATGCAAGCCAATGGATATTCTTATGAAGTATTGCTGATAGACGATGGGAGCAAGGATAAATCCTGGAGTGTGATTGAAAGTCTTTCTGCTGCAAATTCCAATTTAAAAGGTGTAAAATTTCAACGAAATTATGGCAAAAGCGCGGCACTTTATATCGGATTTGAGCGTGCTCAAGGCGATGTGGTGATAACAATGGATGCCGATTTGCAAGATAGTCCCGATGAAATTCCAGACCTTTATCGAATGATCAAAGAAGAGGGATATGACATAGTAAGTGGTTGGAAACAAAAACGATACGATCCAATTTCTAAAACGATTCCCACAAAATTATTCAACTGGGCAGCTCGCAAAATGAGTGGCATTTATCTTCACGATTTCAATTGCGGACTCAAAGCCTATAATTGCAAAGTAATTAAATCTATAGAGGTTTATGGCGAAATGCATCGTTACATTCCTATTTTAGCTAAGTGGGCAGGTTATACAAAAATAACCGAAAAAGTAGTACAACATCGTGCTCGTAAATATGGCGTTACAAAATTTGGATTAGAGCGATTTATCTTCGGCTTTTTAGATTTGATGTCTATCACCTTTGTTTCTCGTTTTTCCAAAAGTCCCATGCATTTTTTTGGAACGGTAGGATTTATGGCTTTTAGTATTGGATTTTTCATGGCATTGATGCTAGGAATCAATAAATTAATAGCGGTAAATCAAGGCAATTTTGCGCCTTTGGTTACCAATAGTCCTTTTTTCTATATTGGGCTTACTATGATGATTTTGGGAACGCAATTATTCTTAGCAGGATTTTTGGGAGAATTGGTTTCTCGCAGCGCAACAGAAAGAAACAAATATTTGATAGATAAGGAAATATAAGATTTATGTCTTATAAAAAATTGCATTTTTTTGCTGTTTTTACGCTTATTTTTCTTTCTGTAATTTGGCACTATTCGGGATGTGGAATGTTTATGGATGGCACAATTTATGCTACTATTTCCCGAAATTTAGCGATAAATATTGGCAGTTTTTTTGAGCCTATCTATGTAGATTCCTTTGAGAGCAATCTTTCACTAACCTATTTCATTCAGTCTCTTTTTTTCAAAATTTTTGGAGATTTTTTCTGGGTTGAAAAATTGCATAATGCACTTTTTTTGATTTTTAATGCCATTTTAATTCATGGAATATTTAAAATCCATCACAAATCTAACGCTTTACCTATTTTTATTTGGTGGATTACGCCAACTATACCGTGGATTTTTACAAACAATATGATGGAAATAACGGTTTCGTTTTTCTTTTTATTATCTCTCTTTTTCTATTTAAAATTTAAAGAAAATCATCAAAAAAGCTACTTTATATTTTTTGTTTTAGCTACCATTTTTGCTTCTTATAGCAAAGCCTTTGTTGGATTTTTTCCGTTAGTTTTTCCTTTTGTGCATTTTTTTATTTATAGAAAAATATCAATTCAAAAATTATTAATAGAATATCTGGTACTTTTATCTTGTGTTGGAGTTATTTTTGGACTTCTATTTTGCTATGACCCCGCCTTGAATCAATGGAAAAAAATCATTGCATATCAGTTGCATTCAAATGATTTAGTTTCAAATTCTTTTTGGCTGAGCAAATTGATTTTTCTTAAAGAAATTTTCTTGAATTTTTGGCCTCAATTATTCATATTATGCCTACTTTTTATATTTAAAAGTCGAAAAAAACTTGTTATTTCAATACATAAAGACGTTACATTTTTCTTTATACTATTTATTTTCGCCATTATACCATTTTCTATTTTTAAGAAATTTTTTGGGTTTTATTTATCTATTGCTGCGCCTTTTTTAGCATTGGGTGTCGCATCGTAT
>JBIPMU010000172.1:0-3886 GCA_044377205.1 Chitinophagales bacterium
GCCAATATGACCTGACAAAACGCTTATAATGAGTAAGAATGACATATAATAATTTATATTTGTAAAAAAATAAGATTATGGGATTCTATCAACTAAAATTTACACAAAAAATACCTGCAAGCATCGATAACGTATGGGATTTTATATCATCACCTCAAAATTTGAAGATAATTACACCCGATTATATGGGTTTTGATATTACAAATGATATGGGAGATAAAAAAATGTACCCAGGCATGATAATTTCATATAAAGTGAGCCCACTTTTTGGGATTAAAATGACTTGGGTAACCGAAATAACACACGTAGAAGATAAGAAATTTTTTGTAGATGAACAGCGAGTAGGTCCATATGCAATCTGGCATCATCAGCATCACATAGAAGCGATTGAAGGTGGAGTATTGATGACCGATATACTCAGCTACCAACCTCCCTTTGGGATATTGGGTACGATAGCAAATTTTCTTTTTATTAAAAATAAGCTAAAAGAAATTTTTGACTACCGATATGTTGCCGTTGAAAAATATTTTGGGAAGTTCTAATTTTTTAATACTAATTCCTTGACAATGTTTGCAATGAAAAAAATCATTTTTTTATCTTGATCTTATCAAAAAAAAAAATAGTATTTTTGTTGTGCCATATAGTTATTAAACGCGCTTGACAATCGATAATTATATAAAACACCGAGTCTAAAGCTCATCGGTATAATGGCGGACTATCCAATCGTTGACTTGTCCGATTTCGCTTAGGCGGCTCGAGATAGATATACAAAGTACCTATTGAGTGACTCAAATCTTGTTTGACCGGGTTGTTCAATGCCCTGCTATATGGCATTTTTATTTTAGCCACAATATTTCTTTTTTCAAATAATTTAATATTTTTTTATTCCCAACTTTTGTGCTATATGTATTATTTTTGCAGTTATGAGTAATACAAAATCCACAAAAAAAGAATTGTCTTTTCAAGACTTTAAGAGTGAAATATTAGCAGACTATTTATTAGCGTGGCAAAGCCGTCATGCCAGTACTATTGGACGAAAAGAAGTATTGACCGGGAAAGCAAAATTTGGAATATTTGGTGCGGGAAAAGAATTAGCACAGATAGCATTAGCCAAATTTTTTGAAAAAGGCGACTTTCGTTCTGGGTATTATAGAGACCAAACATTGGCATTGGCTACAGGAAATGCTACCTTGCGTCAGCTTTTTGCACAACTGTATGCACATCCTTCCGAATTATTAGAACCGAGTGGTGGCGGAAGAATGATGAATGGACACTTTGCGTCGCGTATGTTGGACGAAAAAGGAAATTGGAAAAATTTGATGAAATGCAAAAATTTTGCTGCCGACCTATCTCCTACAGCAGCACAAATGCTTAAAGCTGTGGGACTGGCACTTGCCAGCAAAGTATATCGAAGTTCAACTGATATTGAAAATCAAGAACTTTTCTCAAACAAGGGAAATGAAGTAACCTTTGCTACTATTGGTGACGCCTCTACCAGTGAAGGGATTTTTTGGGAAGCTGTAAATGCTAGCTGCGTTATGCAAATTCCATTGATTTTTAATGTTTGGGATGACGGATATGGAATTTCTGTTCCAAAAGAATTTCAGACCGCAAAATCCAGTATATCGGAAGCATTAAAAGGCATGCAAATAGATAGCAAATCTTCCAATGGCATGGATATTCATGTGGTAAAAGGATGGAATTATCCAGAATTAATCAAAACCTATCAAATCGTTACAGAAAAAACACGTAAATATCATTCACCTGCTTTGGTGCATGTAACAGAAGTGACACAACCGCAAGGACATTCAACATCGGGATCTCATGAACGATACAAAAACGAAGAGCGTCTTCAATTTGAAAAAGAATATGATTGTATTGCTAAATTTGAGCAATGGATTATCAAAAAAAATATTGCAACTAAAAAGGAATTAGATGCGATAGAAAAGAAAGCTCTTGATGATGTAAATACTGCAAAAAAAGAAGCATTTGAAGCGTACCAAGACGAAATTACTTCTTTGAAAAATGAAGTTAAAACTTTTATCAATTCAGTAGCTACTCAAAGTAGTAAAAAAACGGAAATAGAACAACTTTTAAAAAGTCTTGATAGCAATCCAGCATTATTCAGAAAGGATATAATGAAAGCAGTTCATCAAGTACTAATATGGACTGAAAAAGAAGGAATAGATGCGGCTTCAAATCTTAAATCATGGCTCAACGACATCAAAAGAGAAGCTACAAGCCAGTACAATTCACATTTGTATAGCCAAAGTGAATTCAATATATTGAATCAAAAAGAAGTGAAACCTATTTTTTCCAATGAGGAAAAAGCTGGTTTTGAAATCATCAATTCGTATTTTGACAAAACCTTTGAAAAACGAAAAAATGTAGTAGCCTTTGGAGAAGATGTAGGACAAATAGGCGATGTAAACCAAGGATTTGCAGGACTTCAAGAAAAATATGGTATCAATAGAATTTTTGATACAGGTATACGTGAAGCTACCATTATTGGACAAGGACAAGGAATGTCTATGCGTGGTCTTCGCCCCATAGCCGAAATACAATATTTGGATTATTTACTATACGGAATTGTACCACTAAGCGATGATGTAGCCACACTTCAATACCGCACCAAAGGAGGTCAAAAAGCACCACTAATCGTGCGTACAAGAGGACATCGATTGGAGGGAATTTGGCACTCAGGTAGTCCTATGGGAATGATTATCAATTCCTTGAGAGGAATGCATATCTGTGTTCCTAGAAACTTGACGCAAGCTGCAGGAATGTATGAAACCCTTCTAAATAGCGATGAACCTGCCTTAGTGATAGAACCATTGAATGGCTATAGATTGAAAGAAAAAATGCCTTCAAATATTGGAGAATATACTATTCCATTGGGCAAAATAGAAGTTTTGCACGAAGGAAAAGACGTCACAATAGTTTCGTATGGTTCTACGCTACGAATTTGCGAAGATGCAATAGAAAAATTAAATGAGCGAGGCATCTCTATAGAACTAATTGATATTCAAACACTTTATCCTTTTGATATCGCACATGAAATCGTACAATCTATCCAAAAAACCAATCGATTGCTCATCGTTGATGAAGATGTATCGGGAGGTGCTAGTGCTTATATCCTTTCTAAAATATTGGAAGAACAAAACGCCTATCGATACTTGGACAGCAAGCCCGAAACCTTGACTGCCAAAGACCATAGACCCGCATATGGCACCGATGGCGATTATTTCTCAAAACCGAATGCCGAAGATATTTACGACAAGGTAATGGAAATAGTTCTTGAAGCGATGCCGGGGAGGTAAAAAGAAAAAATTGTAACTTAAAAGAAATTATCAAAAACATATTATAACTAAATTAATATTTAGCGATATGTTTTTGATTCATTTTTTTTCTAAAATCATAACGGTAAGTCTAGAAATACAAACCAATTTTTGCTGTTCGTCGTGTATTTGAATATTCCAGACATGTGTTGTTTTACCAATATGAAACGGGCTACATTTAGCTGTAACGAATCCATCTTTTACAGCACGAATATGATTGCAATTGAGCTCGAGCCCAACGATAGACTTCGACTTATTATCAATAACACATACAGAAGCAACACTTCCAATCGTTTCTGCCAAAACTGCAGAAGCACCTCCATGTAACAATCCCATAGGTTGTTTGGTCTTATCTGTGATAGGCATAGTGGCTTTTATGAAATCGCTTCCCACTTCGGTGAATGCTATATCCAAAAAATCGCTCATTGAGTTTTTTGAACGTTCTTGTAAGATTTCGATTGTTGGGGTTTTGAACCAAATTGTATCCATAATTCTCTTATTTTTTATTAGCGTATTTGAATCGATTGTGCGAAAGCAACCATAAGGCT
>JBIPMU010000173.1:0-3857 GCA_044377205.1 Chitinophagales bacterium
ATATAATAAATAATTGAATTATAAATCATATTAAATTGATTTTCAATTTTTTAAATACAATTCTGTAAGCGTCATTTCACGACATATATCTTATATACTTTTGTTTCATAAAAATTAAAGAATATGACACAAGAAGTTAATATACGCATGCAAGTAGAATTAAAAAAAATTATTAAAAATAGTTTTGATGATATGCTTTCCGATGTATTGAAAGGTAAAAAAAGTATCCAAGATTTTAGTAAAAATATAGACTTCAATTATTCACAAAAGAAAATGGAATTGAGTGGAAGACTTTTTTAAGCAAAATTAAGAACTTCAAACACACATTTGTACAATTTATATGTATATTTGCGCCCTATTTTTTCACATAAAATAAAAAACATGTACAAAGTAAAGTTTGGGACCGACGGATGGAGAGCTATCATTGCTCAAGATTATACTACTGAAAATGTAGCAAGAGTAGCAGCAGCAACCGCAGATTGGGTTTTAAATAAATCCGATAATCCTATTATTACATTGGGGTATGACTGTAGATTTGGTGGTCAACTTTTTGCTGAAACGGTTATCAGAGTCATGTTTTCAAAAGGTGTAAAAGTATTGTACAATCAACATTTTTGTACCACCCCTATCCTATCCTTTGCTACCAATCATTTTCAAGCCAATATTGGCGTAATGATTACCGCAAGCCACAATCCTCCTTCATATAACGGATACAAACTAAAATCAACATTTGGAGGACCTTCTTCTCCTGCCGAAGTTCAGGAAATAGAAGATATGATTCCTAATTCTTTTACTATTTCAAATGAATCCCTCGAATCAATTTCAGCTCAAGGCATGCTAGAATTTGTTGATTTTTCTACATTATATGTAGATGCTATCAACAAACGATTTGATATCGCAGCTATGCGAAAATCTGGCATCAAAGTAGCTTATGACGCTATGTTTGGTGGTGGACAAGGCATTTTCCCAATGTTATTCCCCGAAGCGGTTTTGGTCAATTGTGAGTGGAATCCTCGCTTCAACAATTTGGCACCAGAACCTATTCCTAGCAATCTCAAAGATTTTGCATCGGTAATCCAAAAAGAAGGCAATATCGATTTTGCATTTGCCAATGACGGCGACGCAGACCGTATAGCCCTTATGGACAAAGACGGCAATTACATCGATGCGCACCAAATCATCTTGATGCTAATCTACATACTCCATAAAGTGAATGGTATGACAGGTCGTGTAGTAGTGGCATTTTCGGTTTCTCCAAAAGTAGAGAAAATGTGTCAAATCTTTGGGCTACCTATAGAAGTGACTCAGATAGGATTCAAATATATAGCCGAAAAAATCCAAGAAGGCAATGTCCTCGTGGGTGGCGAAGAAAGCGGAGGTATATCGGTAGCAGGGCATATTCCTGAGCGTGATGGGATCTGGGATGCGTTGATAATACTTGAATATTTGGCAAAAACTGGCAAATCGCTTCAAGACTTGATCGATGAAGTAAATGCAGTTGTAGGGGCTTTTGCTTATGGTAGAAACGACCTCAAATTGACGGAAGCCAAAAAACAAGCCATTCTTGAATATTGCAAAACACAAAAAATAGATTCCTTAGCCGATATTACAGTGGAAAAATTGGAGACTATAGACGGCTTCAAATATCACCTAGAAGGCGAACGTGTACTTATGATACGTGCCAGTGGCACTGAGCCTGTACTTCGTGTTTACTGCCAAGCCGAATCCAAAGCCAAAGTAACTGAGATATTGGATAAAGTATGTAGTTTCTTACAAAGGATCTAGTTTTCTCGCTCAAACTACACTGACTAATCTATACTTTCTCTGTATATTATTTTTTGGTGCTATTGCTGATGCAAATCCATTGAAAAAGCGCTATACGCAATACTTCTTAATGGCTTATATCGGGGATAAGATGTATAAATCAGAACTATTTTAACTGGATTCATACTCAATTATAAAAAAACACTACTTTATTAAAACTTAATTGTATTTTTTATTGTTTATTTATTTTTAGACAATCCAAATAAGTAATATTGATGTATTTAAGATTTTTTTCGCTCGTTTTGTTTTCATTAGTTTCATTTTCAAGTATTTTAGCTCAAAACTTACAGATTCTGGGTGAAGTAAAACATGCTGAAACTAAAAAAGGAGTGGATTTTGCTTCAATAACGTTGCTCAATAGTGCTGGCAAGCCTATAAATATGACCAAAACACAAAATGGCGGAAAATTTTCATTGGCAAATGTAACACAGGGAATCTACATAATCAAAATCAATAACATCGGCTTCCAATCCATAGAAATAAAAGGGGTGGAGGTAAAAGACAATTCCGTGAATTTGAAAACGATTTTGATTTCGGAAAACAAACAGGTAGTGAGCGATGTCATTATTTCGGCCAATAAATCTACTAAAGTATCAAGTATTGAGAAAAAAGAATACAGCCCAACACAGCTTTTGAATTCGCAAAATGCGTCTGCCGCAGAGGTAATAGGCAATATTCCTTCCTTGAACTTGGGTGGCGATGGAAATTCATTGAGTTTTAGAGGCGATGATAATATTACGGTGCTCATCAATGGAAAGATTTCTTCGATGACTGGGGAGAATTTAAGTCAAATCCCTGCTTCTGCTATAGAAAAAATAGAAGTAATTTCTAATCCTACCGCCAAGACAAATTCGGAAGGCTCAGCTGGTGTGGTGAATATTGTATTGAAAAAAGCCTATTCGCAGCTCAATAGTGGTTTTGTGGCAGTGAGTGCTGGATCGAGAGAAAAGTATAATGCACAGCTAGGATACAATTTTCAAATGAATAAATTTTCGTTTAGCACAGCATATAATTATCGATACGAAGAGCGCTATATAGATGGTTTTGCCATTAGAAGCTATGATAACAATGGCTTGAAAAATTATTTTAATCAATTTACTGATGGTATGACGTTCAAGCCCAATCATTTTTTTAGATTAGGTGCCGAATATCAAATCAATACAAATCAATCGCTTACTTTTACGGGAAGTATAGCCAAATCTTGGGAGAATAGATATGAAACCAAATACAATGAAATCTTAAATGAATTGAAACAAAAAAATGATGTATGGGATAGGAAATCAAGGGAAAATGACGAAAATTTGGTTTTTGATGCTACACTTTCATATAATTTGAAAAATCCAACTTCAGGAAATACGCTTTCCATAGAGTACAGTATCAATGGCAATAACAATGATAAATTTGCGGATTTTTCTAACAATTTTACTACTCAAAACTTCATGCCAAATACAACTTTGGATAGAAATACCATAGAAAACTTACAAACGCGAATTACCAATATCCTTCAAGCCGATTTTCGAATGCCTTATTCAAAATTGTTGGATTTGGAAACAGGATTGAGAGCTTCGAATAGAGCATTTCGTTTTACCAATTTATACAAAACTTTGGAAAATAATGAATGGAATACAACATTTTCTTTGACCAATGATTTTAGATTTTCTGAAAATGTTTTTAGTATCTATGGAGTAGTATCTAGTCAATGGAGCAATCGTCTGAGCAGTAAAATGGGACTACGTATGGAACAAACCAATACAAAAAGTACCAATTTTGATTCGGTATCGTTGTATAATTACAATTACTTCAATGCTTTTCCATCTGCTATTTTTAACTATAAATTGAATGAAAAAAGCAATGTAAGCGCTTCGTATGCAATGAGAATCAATAGACCAGGCCCAGGCATGCTCAATCCACTTCAGGACGTGGGCGACCCTCAAAGCCAACGATTTGGCAATCCAGAACTAAAACCCGAATTGGTTCATTCATTTGAAGTAGCAATGGGGAGCGAATTGAATAAAAAACTAAGCTTTAATTCA
>JBIPMU010000174.1:0-3849 GCA_044377205.1 Chitinophagales bacterium
GCAGGAGGGATCAAAAAGAGGTATCGATGAAAAGGTGCTACCAAGTAATAGATACTTAACATCAACGAAAGTTGAAAAAACAATATAAGGCTCGATACAATGAGCGCAATTTTTCCTTGAGTCAATAAATTCAAAACGCCACAAATTTATATCCAATTCCTTTAACTGTAGAAAAATAATTATCTCCAATTTTTTCTCTCAATTTACGAATATGGACATCTATGGTTCTATCGCCTACAAATACCTCTTTTCCCCAGATTTGTTCCAAGATATCTTCACGACGAAATACATGATCGGGTTTGCTAATTAATAAACTCAATAATTCAAATTCTTTTCTGGGAAGTACAATTTCATCATTTCCATTAATTACAAGATATCTATCTTTATCTACAGCTATATGTTTGTATGAAATAATATTCACTTTATTTGCCATTTTGGGTGAACGTCGCATGATAGATTTAATCTTAGAAACCAACAATTTCGATTTTATTGGCTTGGCAATATAATCATCAGCTCCTATTTCAAATCCTTCTATCTGCATACTTTCTTCATCCCTAGCCGTTAAAAAAACTATTTTTGTTGTATCAAACTTTGAGTTACTTCTAAAAATTTTACAGGCCTCTACGCCATCCATTTCGGGCATCATTCTATCTAAGAGTATCAAATCCGGTTCAAAAGTTTCCGCTTTTTTCAATCCTTCTTTTCCATTTTTGGCCGTTTTGACAATAAATGATTCTTTTTCTAGAACATATTGCAAAAATTCCAACACATCTTCTTCGTCGTCTATCAAAAGTATTTTGATTTGATGGCTCATATTTGTTTTTTTAATTTTGTGCAAAGATAACCCTTAAAGTAAAATAAAACATTATTTGTCAATAATTTAACAAAAAATTAATACGCTAAAATTGCTTCTGAAACGAAAGCAAATAAAACGGATGGACGAAAACTTCTCCTTTTGTATTGATTTCCAATGTAGGTAATGGTAATTTTACATGATTAGCTAGAAAAAAAATCGATTTCAAAAATTTGCTGGACGTTTCTATTTTTTCTAGATCAATATCGGGCGAAATCATAAATCTTCGGTATCGTTCAATATCATTTCGCTGAAAATAAACTCCCTTTGAATCTACCCAAGCATTTTCTTCACCGCCAAACATATCGCCATTTCCTATACCTACAGCCATCCCAAGCCATTTAATTTTCTTTTGTTTTGGAAAAATATCGCCCGTCGATGCACAGAACCAAAGAGTAGTTCCATTATAATCCTTTATCATTCGATGCAAATATCCATTTCCATAAAGCTGTGATGATCGAGTCTGAAGTGCTGGGTCGTTGTATGATTGAAACGTAAAAGAGTATTTTAGCCTTATAATTTGTTTTTTAAAAGCCAATTCCTGCCCTAGAAAGAATCCTGCCCCCAATCCATTAGCGAGTAAATCCCATCCCGAAGCACCCCATTTCTGAGAAAATCCATCAAAAATCTCAATGGTACTCAATGTTAAAAAGGATGTTCCTGCTGCTAGCAAAGCACTTTTTTGTGGCTTCATTCCCGTCCAACGAAATGCATGCGTCAATATTCGAGACTGAAAATATGCCGAAAAAAAATGGCCATATTTATCGCTTTGGTTCCATTCTGTTCCATCATCAAAAAAATGAAAATTAGAAGTAGGATAATCTTTGTACCACATTAGATAAAGCGTAGAAGCACCTGCTAGATATGTCCCCGTATAAGCCGCACCAATAATTCGAAGTCGTTTTGAGTTTATGCTATCTTGTCCAATTACATTACATACAATACATAAAAGCAATAATAGACTACCAATCGCCTTCTTCATCGGTTGCAAATTTAATACGAGTTTCGTGTTTTTGTTTCAATCTATCCAAATACAACTGAGCAATTTTTAGCGCTACTTCATCTTCAAAAGAACCATCAAAAACGTCTCGAACTTTAGACTCGGCAATATCTTGACGATATAAAAACTCCATCAATTTTGAAAAATCATTTTGAAGCATTTTTTCAAACTTTGGCTTGAGCAACTGGAGCAATTCCAACTCAAAATCCTCATTATGCTTGAGTGCGTAGCGAGTCCATTTTTTGAGAATATCAAAATCTTCTTTTGCCCTATGTTGTAAAAATTGATTTAGTGGATTCAAAACTCCGTGAATTTTTCAAAAAAAACAAAGATACAAGAAAAAATTAAACTTATTATATTTGAGAAATTAAACTTATTTGACAAAGATCTTTCAATTATGGATAATCAATATATTTATTTCTTAATGAAAAATGCTATATCAAAGCCTTTTCTATTTCATATAGTCATTCAAAATACATAACACCGGATTATGTTCATAAACAATCTTCCTATTTTAAAGAGAACCCTTTGATCAATAGCTTTTAAGTATATAAACACAATAAATTAACGTAATATTCATTCCCAAATAATTTTATTTTGCTATTTTTGTGACTCAATTTTTATCTCACAAATATAATCATGAATATCCCACAAGAAACATATCAAACCGCCAATCAATTGGGTCTTACAAACGAAGAAGTAAATTTAATCGTAGCCAAAATTGGTCGTGAACCCAATTTCACTGAGCTTTGTATTTTCAGTGTGATGTGGAGCGAACATTGTAGCTACAAAAACTCTATCAAATGGCTAAAAACATTGCCAAGAGATGGCGAAAATATGCTCGTAAAAGCGGGTGAAGAAAATGCAGGTGTGGTAGATATAGGAGATGGAATTGGATGTGTGTTCAAGATAGAAAGCCACAATCACCCAAGTGCTATTGAGCCTTATCAAGGCGCTGCAACAGGTGTGGGAGGCATTCACCGTGATATTTTCACAATGGGAGCTCGACCTATTTGTGCCTTGAATTCTTTACGCTTTGGAAAATTGGAAGATGACAAAACCAAATGGCTTTTGAATGGTGTAGTAAAAGGGATTGGTGATTATGGAAATTGTTTTGGCGTTCCTACCGTAGCAGGTGAAACATTTTTTGATGAATCCTATACAGGAAATCCTCTAGTAAATGCCATGAGTGTAGGTATTATAGATGTAAATAATATTATTTCGGCTACCGCCAAAGGCGTTGGAAATCCTGTTTTCATTGTAGGTTCTGATACAGGAAAAGATGGAATTGGAGGTGCTTCTTTTGCGTCAAAAGATATTAGCGAAGATAGTCATGTAGATTTACCTGCAGTTCAAGTGGGCGACCCTTTTCAAGAAAAATTATTGCTTGAAGCAACATTAGAGTTAGCAAAAACAGGTGCTATCGTAGGTATGCAAGATATGGGCGCAGCTGGTATCACTTGCTCTACTAGCGAAATGAGCGAAAAAGGTGGTGTAGGAATGGATATTGACTTGAGCAAAGTACCCACACGCCAGAAAGATATGAAGCCTTTTGAAATTCTTCTTTCCGAAAGTCAAGAGCGTATGCTTGTGGTGATTAAAAAAGGAAGAGAAGCAGAGGTTTTGGCTATTTTTGAAAAATGGGATTTGAATTGTGTAGAAATAGGAAACGTTACCGAAAATGGCCAATTGCGTTATTTTTGGAATGGTGAAATTGTAGCGGAATTGCCTGCAGCAGAGTTAGTTTTGGGAGGTGGAGCACCTGTTTACGAAAGAGAATATATAGAACCTGCCGATTTTGTAACAAGAGCAAATTGGAGTCATAAAAATATTGCTGAAGATACTAATTACAAAGAAAATGCAAACAAACTACTTTCTTTGCCTAATATTGCTTCTAAGCGATGGGTTTTCAATCAATATGACAGCATGGTAGGTGTCAATAATACCAATACAAACAATCCAAGCGATGCAGCAGTAGTTCGTATTCATGGAAAAA
>JBIPMU010000006.1:0-13744 GCA_044377205.1 Chitinophagales bacterium
TTTTTTAAACTAAAAAATAAAAAGAAAAAAAGTAATAATTGTTTCATCTCATTATTAATTAGGGGTAGTAAATTATTTCTTAAATGTATAACTTGCTGATACCACATGCGAGTACAACCCCACACCTGCATTAGCCACATTGTTGTAGCTATAATTGATTTGTAAATTCTGAATATTAAGTCCCACACCCAATGAAGGCATAAAACTGATATAAGATTCTCCTAGATCATTTGTTGCTTTTGTAAAATTATAAATGCCTGTTCTCAAAAAAGCAGTTTTCCAAAAACCAATTTCAGCTCCAAAAGCCATATCTATACTAGCGGCTTTGGTAGAGATTAGAACATTTCTTTGGTCTGAATAAGCCGTGAATTTTATATTAGGCTCTATACTAATATTACCTTGATTGAGAAGGAATTTATAAGCACCTCCAAAATGAATACTTGGGGCTGTCAGTTCAATTGACGTAGAAGGAATATCATTGTTTGTGCTTGCAAATACTTGTTTTTCTTTTTCTGTGAAATTAAATCGCCAAGCATTAAAAGAAGTAGTTATATCTTGAAGAAATAATCCAATTCTATAATTTTCTTTGGTTATTTGAGCTGATGCATCCAATCCAAATCCCCAAGCAGTAGCAAAGCTCCCATAGCTTCTATGAATAATTTTGGCATTTCCTCCTATTTGAAGTCCATTTATTTGGTTCATTTTTTTTGCATATGTGAAAAATAATGCATAATCTGCAACAGAAAAGGATTTTATATTATCATAATTTATGGTGTTATCAGGGTTATATAATTCTATAGTATTTGGAATATTATCTATCCCAAATCGAATTAAACTTAGTCCAACAGTCTGTTCATTTTTTAATGGCATAATCACCCCTGCATAGTCAAAATTGGCAATTCCTGCAAAATAAGATGTATGCATTACTGCCGCAGTTGTATGTTCGGTGTTAGCTATAGCAGCAGGATTGTAGAATACTGCGCTAGCATCATTTTCGCCAGTGGCCAATGCGCCACCCATTCCCAGATATTTTCCTCCAACACCTATTTTTAAAAACTCATTGCTATATTTTCTGAAATTGGACTGTGCTTCGGCCTGAAAAGTAGCTGAAAACAATATGAAAATTATTAAATATAAAAAATTGTTATTCATGATACATTTGTTTGTTCACATCATTAAAATTATATATCTCCTTACTGGATTGAATGAATTTTAAAAATTCTTGGTGATATATAGCATCATGTTGCCATTGTCCAATATGCCCAGTTACAGAATGAAGTGCCTTAATAAGATTGGATTCCTCAGTATAAAAGTTCATGTATTTTTTATCGATGAAAGCGTCAAAAGTTCTCAAAAATAATACATTTGTTTTAGATGAAGGAATACTTTTTTCTATAAAATTAAAAAATATTCTTTGTTGGAATAGATTTAAATCTTTGTAGAAATTGTAAAGTATATGTGGATTTTGGATAATGCACATATGATCTAATAAAATTTCAAAGAGTATGTGGGCTACAAAATTCTTTCGTTTTATATTATTCAGCGTTTCGTTATCTTCAAAATAGTTGATGGTATTAAGTATAAAGTCTTTAAAAATTGGAAGTTGATGAAAAATTTTATCATCGCTATAATGATTTAATATACCGTAGTGCAAATCGCAGTGTTCAGCAAGAATATGAGAATTAGGATTTATATGCGATATATATTTGTTGAAATAAAATGAAAATTTTGGATATAAATCGGGTAATAAAGTACCAAATTTATAATACAATGCTTTGTCTTGTACTCTAAAATAGTGGGATATAAAATTCAATTTTATAGAATTTGAAGTGATTTATCAAAACGAGGGATCTTGCCAAAAATTGTGATGGGGACATAAATCCGTTGCTTGAATATCCAATGAAATTAATCCTAGCTCTTTTAGCACTTGAACGGCACCTTCAATTTTTAATTCAGGTGGATCTAGAACATAGTTCCAATCTGTATCGGCTAGCCAGAATTTCATATCCTGTATAGAAAACCCAAAAAAACTAGCTATATATTCTATTGACTGTTGTGCGTTTTGTTTGAATTTGTATGTATATTGGGCTATCATTTCCAGCATTTGGATTAGTACAGCTTGATTTTCATACATAAAATCTTCACGAACCACAATGCTAAAACTAGGCCAAGGTGTAGCAATTTCCCCCATTTTTTTTAATTGTCCCGAATCTACATATGGTTTCGTCATAAATCGTTCCCAAAGAAAAAGATGATTGGGATTTTCTTGCATATTGCCCAATGCACCAATAAAATTACCGATAATACTAAAGCTATTATTATCCAATACCCAGCTGAATTTTTTTGATAATAAATAGGCCATCAAATGCGATCCCGAATAATGCCGACTGATGCAAAAATGAGGTACTTTTAAATCTTCCAATACGGTTAATGTAGTAGTTCTGTATGCGTAAATCCCCCAAATTAAAGGTGAATTGACATAGATTTGAATGATTTTGAATTTTTTTCCATCGGAGATTGACTTAATAGCACCTTCTGTAAGCATAATAGCTATATCCAAGGTCTTGTTTTCGAGTGCTTGGATCAAATCGCCCGTCCCACCTCGGTAGTCATGCCAGTCAAGCTCTATATTTTTGAGTGCAAAGAGTCCTTCGTCTATCGATTTTCTCCAAGGAATATTGAAATGTTCGGGAACACCGCCAATATTGAAATAATGTGCTTTTTGATTCAAAATACAATTTTAATGTGACCTCGGAAGGATTCGAACCCTCAACCCTCAGAGCCGAAATCTGATATTCTATCCAATTGAACTACGAGGCCTAATATATCTGCAAAAATAATGATTTTTCTATTTAAACTTAATATTTTCGCTTTTCGAGATTATAAAATGTAAAATATAAAAAAACAAAAATAATAGATCCAAAATATATGATATCTCTTGTGTCTAAAACACCTCTTGAAATACTATCGTAATGATATGAAATGCCAATATTTTTTAAAATATATTCTGGCATACCGTCAAATGAAGCAAAATTAGAAACTAAATCAAATCCCCAAAAACAAAAAGCACTCAATACGGCTGCCATAATGAACGCCACAATTTGATTTGTAGTTGCGGATGATGCAAAAAGTCCAATTGCGCAGAATACACCCGATAGCATGATGAGTCCAATATAACTTCCCATGACCCCTCCATTATCAATATTTCCTTTTGGTAATCCTAATTGATAAATAGAGAAATAATAAATCAAAGTGGGGAGCAATGATATGATAATCAATGCAATACTTGCAAAATATTTCCCTAAAATAATATCCCAATCGGTCAAAGGTTTTGTGAAAATCCATTCTATAGTACCACTTTGTTTTTCTTCGCTTAAAAGTCGCATAGTGATGGCCGGTATAATAATTAAAAGTAAAATAGGTGCCAAAGAAAAAAACATCTCTAAGCTAGAATATCCATAGTTTAGCACACTATATGCAGGGAAAAACCATATCATAAATCCAGTAATACCTACAAATATTCCTATTGCCAAAAAACCAATTAGCGAAGAAAAAAATGCATGAATTTCTTTAATCAATATACTTTTCATTATTTAGTTTTTTGAGTCAATTCTTTAAATACAGCTTCTAAATCACGGGTTTCTTGTTTCATACTCACGATGGTCCATTGACTTGATACAGCCTTATTGAAGAGTTCTTGTCTTATATCTGTTGTTTTATCTTGACTGTATACTTTAAATTCGTTGCCCTCTTTTTCTACTTTTTTTACTCCTTTCACCGATTTTAGATCCTCTATTTGAATTTTTTCGGCAAATTCTATACAGATAATAGTTTGATTGCTGAAATTAGATTTAAGTTGAGAGGTTTTATCATCTGCTACAATAGAGCCTTTATTAATAATTATTACACGTTCGCACATGGCTTCTACTTCTTGCATAATATGTGTAGAAAGGAGAACCGTTTTTTCATTTCCAATATCTTTGATCAATTTTCGTATTTCTACCAATTGGTTAGGATCCAAGCCTGAAGTAGGCTCATCTAAAATCAAGACGTCTGGATTGTGAATAATAGATTGAGCTATACCCACGCGTTGTTTATATCCTTTTGATAGCTGATGTATTTTTTTATTCTGTTCTTGAGTCAATCCTGTAATTCCTATCATATCTGCCACACGCTGCAAAGGATTGGCTAATTGATATACTTTTGCTACATAGTGAAGGTATTCTTTTACATACATTTCTTTATATAGCGGATTGCTTTCAGGTAAGTAGCCAATTCGTTTTTTTACTTCTTGTTCTTGTGTTCTTGTGTCAAAATCACATACATTTGCCAATCCTTCAGTTTGGGGAAGATAACAGGTAAGGATTTTCATCGTAGTAGATTTTCCTGCACCGTTTGGACCCAAAAAACCAACTATTTCTCCTTTTTTGACTTCAAAAGAAATAGAATCTATAGCTTTTTGTTCGCCGTAAATCTTGGTTAGGTTTTTTACAAGTATTGACATATTATGTGTTTATAAAAATTTATCTAATTTATCTCGTTTTAGATCCGATGTGAAATTTTTCACTTCCTGTTCTTTATTTTTTGATAAAATCATTAAAGTATCTTCGGTATCTATAATTATTGAATTTTCAATACCTTCAATAATGGTTAGCTTATCCTTTTGGGATACAATCAAATTATTAGAAGCATCATATATTCGAACCAAATTTCCATTAACACCATTGCCCAAATAATCTTTTTCCATCAATTCATACAATGAACTCCATGTTCCCAAATCTGACCATTCAAAATCAGCAGGAATTACACATACTTCTTTCGATTTTTCTAATAACGCATAATCTATAGAAATACTATGGAGTCTACTATATACATTGTCAACAGATTTCGTTTCATTTTTTGTATTTAAATCGTCTCCTATCATTTTAAAAAACTCATAGGTGTCGGGCATATTTGCTTTTGATTCTTTAGCAAATGTTTTAAAATTCCATACAAAAATTCCTGCATTCCACAAGAAATCTCCACTCTCTATAAATGTTTTTGCTAACTCTTCATTTGGTTTTTCTGTGAAGGTTTTTACATGTTTGAATTGCTTAGTATCATCTTCCAAATATTGAATGTAGCCATATCCTGTTGCCGGCTTATTCGGCTTGATACCTATTGTTACAAGTTTTTCATTTTTACTGGCAAAGTCAAAAGCATTTTGAACCGTATTGTAAAAATTAGATTCATTCAATATCAAATGGTCAGCCGGTGCTATTAATATATTGGCATCTGGATAATTTTTACCAATTTTAAAACATGAATATGCTATGCAAGGGGCTGTATTTTTTCTTTCAGGTTCTATGAATAAGTTTTCTTTTGATATTTCAGGAATTTGTTCTAATATAAAATCAAAATATTCTTCAGTAGAAATAATGTATATATTTTTTTTTGGTACAATGTTTTTATATCGATTATATGTAGATTGAAGTAGTGTATGTCCAGTACCCAAAACATCTAAAAATTGTTTGGGTTTGCGAACTTTGCTGTGAGGCCAAAAACGCGTTCCCATTCCACCAGCTATTATTACTACATAATTATTATTGTTCATTTACTTTATTTTCAGTTACAATTTATTGTATCTAATTTGCAAATATAAAGTAACTTACTTAAATCTTCATTCCAATTCTTATAAAAATTGTATTTATTTTAATATAAAATGTTTTAACATCCTTTAGAATTTTATTTTTCTTACATTTGCATCTACTTTGGAAAGCTTAAATATATAATGAGTAATTTTGAATCCTTATTAAAAGAGTTTAATCATAAAAAATATAGTGAAACCTATGTCTTTTATGGAGATGAACCTTTTTTTATTGATAAATTGACTGAAATTGCACTGGAAAATTGTATAGACGATAATGAGAAAGATTTTTGTCAAAAAGTTTTTTATGGCAAAGAATCAAATTTTCATGATATTAGAAATTATTGCCTCAAATCACCAATGTCTTTTTCTTCTAATCCAAAACAATTAGTGGTAGTAAAAGAGGCTCAAGCTATAACAAAAGATTATGATGTCATAGCCAAATATATTGAATCCCCAAATCCTATTACAACTCTTATTCTCGTTTTTCGAGATACTAAATTAAACAAAGCCATTCCTAAACAAGCCACTTTTTTTAAATCAGAAAAATTGCATATTACAAAGGAATTGCCAAAATGGATTCGGGATCAGTTTGCTATTTATCAACTTAAAATTACTGAAATTGCTATTCGACAAATAGTTGAATTTCTTGGAAATAATCTTGAAAATATAGCGAATGAAATTCAAAAATTGAGCTTAGGGATTAAGGATAAATCTAAAGAAATTTCAGAGCAAGATATTTTTAATAATTTTGGAATTCTAAAAGAATATACCCCTTTTGAACTCAATGATGCCTTGGGAGATAAAAATGCCTTAAAAACATTTAAAATCATAACCTTTCTTTCTAAAAATCCAAAATTAATGCCTATCGAGGTAATTATATCCAATTTATATACTTTTTTTCTGTTGTTATACAAAATCAAATTGGCGAAAAGAATGCGCCTTGATGATTCCGCAATAGCTAATAATTTTAATATGCCTAGCTGGATGATAAATAAAAACAGTGGTTTTGTGGTAAAATATAGTATAGAACAATTAGAAAATGCTCTCATTACAATTTCTTTATTCGACAAACGAAATAAAGGAATCTCAGATTCACAATTAGAATACGATCAATTTTTAAAAGAATTGTGTCTAAGATTAATGGCATAAAATAGAATTCTAAATTTAGTCATCTACTTTTATTATTAGTATTTATATACTTATAACTCATATAAAACAAAATTATCATTTTTTTTAACAATTTTACCAAACAAACGTTTGGTAAAATAAAAAATTTTATCGTAACTTTGCAAAACAAAATAATAAAGTTATGAACCCAGAATCAAAAAATATATTAAAAGGTGGTGAATTTTTGATAAAAGAACAAGCTCTTGAGGATGTATTTATCCGAGAAGAATTGAGCGAAGAAGCAATACAGTTTGCTGAAATGGTAGAGGAGTTTGTACAAAAGAAAATTGCACCTAATTTTGATAAAATAGATAAAGGCGATTATGATTTATTAACCAACTTGCTCAAAGAATCAGGCGAATTGGGAATGCTCAGCATGAGCTTACCAGAGGAATATGGTGGAATGAATATTGATTTTAATACAGAGTCTGCCGTAGGTGAGGAATTAGGTAAATCTCATTCCTTTTCTGTTGCTTGCGCTGCCCATACTGGAATTGGAACGTTACCTATTCTGTATTTTGGTACCGATGCTCAAAAAAAGAACTATTTACCTGATTTGGGAAGTGGAGCTAAGTTTGCCAGCTATTGTCTTACAGAGCCTTGGAGTGGAAGTGATGCTTTGGGTGCCAAAACAAAAGCCATATTGTCTGAAGACGGACAAAACTATATTCTAAATGGACAAAAAATGTGGATAACCAATGCTGGATTTGCTCAAGTTTTCATTGTATTTGCGCAAGTAGACGGGGATAAATTTACAGGATTTATTGTAGATAAAGACACTCCAGGATTGACTTTGGGCGCTGAAGAAGATAAAATGGGTATAAAGGGAAGCAGTACGCGTCAAGTATTTCTTGAAAATGTAAAAGTTCCGGTGGCCAATGTTTTGGGTGAAATTGGTAAAGGGCACAAGATAGCCTTCAATGTTCTCAATATTGGTAGATATAAACTGTGCGTGATGGCAATGGGTGGAGCCAAAGAGACCTTTAAACTGGGTGTAAATTACGCTAAAGAAAGAACACAATTTGGGAAACCTATAGCTACATTTGGCGCTATAAGAGAAAAGATTGCTGACATGTATGTGTCATTGTATGCAACAGAATCCGCTACCTATAGAGTTAGTGGATTGATAGAAGATAAAGTAGCGGAGTTGACAGCGAGTGGTATTACAAAACATGAAGCCAAGTTAGCCGCGGCAGAGGAATATAGTATAGAGTGTGCAGCTCTAAAAGTTATGGGCAGCGAAACCCTCGATTTGGTAGTAGATGAAGTGGTGCAAATATATGGTGGAATGGGCTTTAGCGAAGAAGCTCCAGCCGCTCGTGCATACAGAGATAGTCGTATAAATCGTATCTTTGAAGGCACGAATGAAATTAATCGATTGTTAGCGGTTGGAACTATTGTAAAACGAGCTTTGAAAGGACAGCTAGACCTTATGAAGCCTGCAATGCAAGCGCAAAAAGATTTGATGAATATCGATTTTGGCGATGAAAGCAATGCATTATTTGCTATTGAGAAAAAAGCAATTGAGCAAGCCAAAAAAGCGGTATTACTTGTAGCGGGGGGCGCTATCCAAAAATACATGATGGATTTCGAGAATCAACAAGAGGTTATATTGAAAATTTCTGATATGGCATTTGATGTATTTGCAGCGGAAAGTATTTTATTGAGAGCATCCAAATTGGCTCAGAAAAATGGTGGTAAACCCGATGAGAAATCATCTGCTTTACTCAAAATATTTGTAAGTGAAGCCATGGAACGCATCTACAGCAATGGAAAAAAAGCTAGTGCTGATTTTGCCGAAGGCGATATGCTTACTATGATGAACATGGGTATAAAAAGATATACAAAATATCCTGTTATTAATGTTATCGGATTGAAAAAAACAATAGCTCAATATGCTATAGATAAAGGATTTTTTTAGTTTTTTATAGTTTAGTTTTTTCATAAAAAGCGCAATGTTTATTGCGCTTTTTATGAATTTTTACTCAATTGTATCGAATTAAATAAAAATAATTTATTAAAAATCTATTTTAGTAATGCTTCTATATTAGCTATAACTGAAGAATCCGTAATCTTTGTTTTTGGATTAATAGCTTTCACCATCTTACCTTCTCTATCAATCAAAAATTTTTGAAAGTTCCATTTAATGGTTGCGTCTTCAAGATTATTATATTTTTTTTGAGTTAGAAATTGATACAGTGGATGTATATCGCTACCTTTTACAGAAATTTTAGAAAACATATCAAAAGTGACTCCATAATTCATTTGGCAGAAAGAAGCTATTTCGCTATCCTCGCCAGGTTCTTGCCATAGAAAATTATTTGCTGGAAATCCCAAAATTACAAATCCTTGATCTTTATATTTTTTATAAGTTGCTTCTAGGTCTTTGTATTGTGGAGTAAGACCACATTTGCTAGCCACATTAACGATTAGAATGACCTTACCTTTGTAGTCAGATAGTGATTTTTCACTACCATTGAGCATTTTCATTTTAAAGTCATAGATGGATTTTTGTTCCAAATCGGGGAATTTATTTTGGCACAATCCTAATAGGCCAAGAAATGATAAAAAAAGAGATTTCATATAATACTATTTATGTTAACGATTAAAAAATTAAAAATCTTCATTGATAAAATCATTGTCAAAACTGTCATCATTCATTTTTGAAGGAATAGTTTTTGTAGTTAAATTTTCCCCAATTTCATCTATTGCAAAAGGATTCCCCGATCCTGGAGACCCAAAATTAGTTGAATTTAAGCTATCAAATCCTCCCGATGGTCCATAACTTTCGTCATAATCGGCATATTTTACATATTGCCCTATGAAACGTGCTTTTACAGTATCAGTTTCTCCATTTCTATGTTTTTCTACAATAATTTCAGCAATTCCTTTTAATGAGTTCCCTTCATCATCAATAGCTTCTTTGTCATAATATTCGGGACGATAGAGAAAAATTACCATATCCGCATCTTGTTCTATGGATCCTGATTCCCTTAAATCCGATAGCATAGGTCGAGCACCTTTTTTTCCACTTCCTCTTTGCTCTGCCTGACGACTTAATTGTGCTAACGCTATTACGGGGATTTCTAGTTCTTTTGCTATCGCTTTTAAAGATCGAGAAATAAACGCAATTTCTTGTTCTCTATTTGTGATAGATTTACCTCTACCGTCACCTACATTGGCTGTCATCAATTGGAGGTAATCTACAATAATTAAGTCAAGTCCTTTTTCACGTTTAATTTTCCGCACTTTTTTTCTAAAATCCATTACGCTTAACCCCGCTGTATCATCAATAAATAGATTAGCTTTGTTTAATGAGCCAATTTTAGTTGTAATTTGTTCTATTTCGGCAGGGGTAAGTGTCCCGCGTTGAATTTTGGTTTGTTCAATTTCACTTTCCATAGATATTAACCTCTGAAGAATTTGATGTGTAGACATTTCTAGCGAGAAAAACGCCACCGATTTTTTGTCTGTTACAGAGGCATTTCGAGCTAGCGCAAGAGTAAATGCAGTTTTTCCCATACCTGGACGACCTGCTACAATAATTAGATCACTTTTTTGCCATCCTCCAGTCAAGTCATCTAGTTTTTTAAAACCTGTTTGAACTCCTTGAATTTTATTTTCTTTGGCAATATTTACGCGTTCCTTTAATTTGCCGATGGCTTCTATCAAAACAGAATTAATTTGAGTAGGGTCCTTGCTTGTATAGTTATCAGCAAGTTTGTATATTTTGGATTCGGCTTCATCTAACAGTTCGAATACATCTTTGGTATTATCATATGCATCTTCGATCGTTTCATTTCCAAGTTTAATTAGTTCGCGTTGGATATATTTTTGAGCTACAATTCTAGAGTGAAACTCAACATTGGCACTACTTGCTACTGTATTGGACAGTTCTATTAAATATGCAGGACCTCCAATCATTTCTAATGTGCCTTCTTTTGCAAGTTGTTCTGCTAAAACTCCAATATCTATTGGTTCATTTCTAGCACTGAGATTGAGCGCAGCAGAAAATATTTTTTGATGATTAGGCATATAAAAAGAAGAATCTGTAAGAATTTCTCTTACAGTATCTATCGCTTCCTTATCTATCATTATGGCTGCCAAAACGGCTTTTTCCATATCGATATTTTGGGGCGATTTTTTTCCTAAATCTATATCTTTAATCTTCTTACTCAGTAGGTTAGATTGAAAACGTTGTATCGTTTCTTTTTGATCGATCATCTTGTATTTATTTGTAAATGAGTGTATTATATATTGAATTTATCTATTTTAACATAGAAGTTTAACTTCCTGCAAAGTTAATTTAATATTTTTCTGAAGAGAAATTAACTTCAAGAACAATACTGTTGATAAGACATTTTTTTGTGAAAACCGTGTGGATAACTTTGACCTTTTTGTGGATTAAAATTTTAATCAATTGATAAATATGAATTAATTTTGTTTAACAATAAAAAATAAACTGTTGAAAAAAAATACTCAAATCTTGAAAATTAAAGGAATGGAATTTTATGCATGTCATGGTGTGTTCGAATATGAAAAAAATATACCTACAAGCTTTCTAGTAGATATTGAAGTGCAAGCTGATTTTTCAAATGCTATGCAAAGTGATATGATAAAAGATGCACTTGATTACGAGATTATATATCAAAAAGTGTCAAAAATTATGAATCAATCCTATAGTTTGATTGAATATATATCAAAAGCTATTTCGGATGAGATTTTACCCATGTTAGAAATAGGTGACCATCTAAAAATTGAGATACATAAGATGGCTCCTCCTATTCAGGGGAAGGTAAAAGAGACTGCTTTTGAAGTCACTTTTATAAAATAGAGAATAAAAATGTATTGATTTTTAAAAAAAGCTATATATTTGCACTTCAATTTTAAAATGGAGATTGTAGCTCAGTTGGTTAGAGCATCGGTTTGTGGTTCCGAGGGTCGTGGGTTCGAGCCCCATCATTCTCCCTTTTTTCCCCTTTAATTTTTGTATTTTTCGTTTGTCGTGCGTTCATGATAAAACATTTTTTTTAATCACATTTTTTTAAAGAATTTGTTAAATTATTTTTTTAATTTTTAATTTAAAAATCTGTATATTTGTCCCAATTTTATTCTTATGGGAAAAATCTACATATTTCTATTATTTTTTATTTTTGGAACATACTCTAGTAGCAATGCCCAAATTGTTGTATCTACTTCGCATACAGCCACAGACGTTTTTACAGGTGGTATTTCTTTTAATGTAAGCAACAAGTCTTTATCCCCAATAAGAATAACAGAAATTTCAAGTATTCACACAGCGAATAATCCGGCTGTAAATCCTATAGTAAAAGTATGGTATAGGGTCGCTCCAATAAACGCAGCTATTTCATCGGTGTCCACACTTACAGGATGGATATTGGCCAAAACGCAAGTAAAAACAGGAATGTCTACTTCTGTTCAGCCCTTTGCCACTAATTTAAGTATAGATATACCTGCAGGAGATACTATTGCTATTTTCTTAGAAACGAATCAACAAAGTGCAGCTCAATTTATAGCGCCACCCAATGTAGGATTACATACGTTTGATTCAGTAACTATTCAAACCGGTTTTTTAAAAGGATATACTGGATTGGCATCAAGTCCTAGTTCGCATCCTCGTGGATTTGTAGGGAATATAAAATTCACAAAACTTACTCCTTGTGTCGGCTCACCTAATCCTGGTAATATTGAATCTGATTTTGGATTTTGTGCTGGGGTAAATAAAACATATTTTCTAAATGGAGCGTCTTTTGCTAGTAGTATTACATATCAATGGCAAACAGCCCCTACAGCTACTGGACCATGGACCAATGTAGGTACAAATAGTCTTAGTTTTACGGGTACTTTTGCAAGTAATACGTTCATTAGAGTCAATGTAACTTGTAATAATTCAGGACAGACATCATCTTCACCTTTATTCTTTGATACATTGAAGCCCCCTGCATATTGTATGTGCACGCCTGCATATGTTGTAGATGATATTGAAGAAGAGATTTTAAAAGTAAAAATAAATAATGTAGAACGTTTAACAAATTGTTCATCAATTCCTGTAAATGCCGGTCCATCAAGCATACTGGGGAAATATACCGATTGGAGACCATATGGATCAATGGCAGTTTTAAATCAAGGTTCATTTAATGAACTTACAATTGATTATAACACTTGTGGCGTTTTAAACAGGGCAAGAGGATTTACTGTTTATATTGATTATAACGCAAATAGAATTTTTGAATCCACAGAAGTAATTTCAAGTGGAACTATCCTTGCTAATACATCTTTTGGGGAAAGACTCGTTACTTTTATTGTGCCTTCAAATGCTGGAGGCGCTCTAACAGTTTCAAATCCTAATGTAGAAGTGTTGATGCGTGTTATATATTACAGTTCCACCACCCCGATGCCATTTTCTGGATGCCCTACTGCAAGTTTTGTTGCTGGTGAAATAGAAGATCATGTTGTAACGATTCAACTATCAAATAATTGTACAGGAAAACCTGCACCTGGTATTATTGATGGTACAAGAGGGTTTTGTATCGGAACAAATTCAGTGTTTACAAATTATAATGCTACAATTGCAAAAAATATGTCGAGAACATGGCAAATAGCTTCTACACCAACTGGCCCATGGACTACCCTTGTAGGCCAAACAGGGGAACAAGCTTCCTCAATATTGCCAGGAACGACATATGTTCGAGCTATTGTAAATTGTTTGACCTCAGGGCTTTCAGATACTACACCTGTTTTTGTTGATACGCTAAATCCTAGTTATAAATGTGTATGCCCTCCACCATATTATAGTGTCCCATTGACAAATTTATCAGATTATATAGAGAACGTCTCAATGTTTGGGAATTATAATACATCAATTGTTCATACCAATACAGGGATGGTTCTCAATCCATTGCGTTTTCAAAATTTTAGGGATTCATT
>JBIPMU010000175.1:0-3834 GCA_044377205.1 Chitinophagales bacterium
ATTTTTCGCCACAGCCCAAAATAGATACCGCATCAAAAGAATGGATAGCCAATGCTATGTTTCCAAAAAAAGTATTACAACATTTGGATAGACATCTTGGAAGCAATAATTGGGCACTTCATAAATCAAAATCTGAAACAAATCATGCAATTTTGTGTAATGACCCCCATTTAAAAATTCATTTACCTGCTATTTGGTATGAAATGCACTTGGTATCGAATCAACAAAATGTATATGGAGTCACAATGCCTGGCGCACCGGGAATTGTTTTAGGATTCAACCAAAATATTGCGTGGGGAGTAACTAATGCAGGGCGTGATGTCAGAAATTGGTATGAGATACAGTTTACAGATACAAAACGATCGCATTATATTTTAGACAGTCATAAAATAGCTAGTACACATAGGATAGAACATATTCATGTAAAAGGAAAAGGAACAATATTAGATACAGTTATTGAAACTCAATTCGGTCCTATCATTTATGATAAAAAATTTAATAAAAATCCTATGCCAACAGATTTGGCTCTGAGCTGGACAAACTACCTTTCATCAAACGAACTTAAAACGTTTTTAGGATTAAACAAAGCAAAAAATCATCAAGATTATCTTAAAGCCTTAGAGTCATTTTATTGTCCAGGTCAGAATTTTATTTATGCCGATAATGAAGGAAATGTAGCTATAAAACAACAAGGACTATTCCCTAATACAATTATAGATAAAGATAAATTTGTTCTAAAAGGAAATGCTAAGCGTCAAATGATGGATCAATTTATTCCCATAAATGAGAATCCTTATATTTTAAACCCTGAAAGAGGATTTGTGAGTAGTGCAAATCAGCATCCTACGGATAATAGTTATCCTTATTACTATTCTAGTGGTGATTTTGAAGCCTATAGAAATAGAAGAATTAATGACGTATTGTCGAGTAAAACAAAACATTCTATTCAAGATATGAAAAACTTACAAGGAGATAATCTAGGGCTAATGGCTAAAGAATTCTTACCAATATTTTTTCAAACACTCAGTCCTAAAAATCTTGAAAACCCTACAATAAAAGAGCTTAAAAAATGGGATTATTTCTACAATGAAGAAAGCAAAATGGCTACCTTTTTTGATATTTGGATGAAAAATTTTGAAGAAATGGTCTGGGATGAACTCAAATCCGAAAAAGTTGTTTATGAATTTCCAAAAACTATCGTACTCTTTAATATCTTAAAATCCGAACCTCAATTTAAATTTTTTGACAATCAATCTACAAGCGCTATTGAAACAGCTAATGATATTATCAATCAAAGTTTTGAAAAATCGATAAAAGATTATGAAATTAATAAAAAAACGTGGTGGGAATATAAAGATACTGAAATTCCACATTTAG
The DNA here is from genome assembly GCA_044377205.1 of Chitinophagales bacterium. Classification (GTDB taxonomy): domain Bacteria; phylum Bacteroidota; class Bacteroidia; order Chitinophagales; family JADJOU01; genus CHPMRC01. Next base: position 1,378 of record JBIPMU010000175.1, read on the forward strand.
CTAAAATACCAGCCTTTGGGCGCTATCATGTTCCTTCAGGAGGCAATAAACATATAGTAAATGCAACATGGAAGGATTGGGCGCCAAGCTGGCGTATGATAGTAGAAATGAAGCCAAATAGACCTGAGGCATGGGTATGCTTTCCTGGTGGACAATCAGGAAGCCCTGCTAGTAAATTCTATGACAATCAAATCAACTCTTGGACAAAAGTGGGCTACAGAAAAGTAGTATTCTCATATAAACCTAGCGAATTATCAATCCTAAGATCTATTTATTTTCATAAAAAATAACAATATGTCAAACTTAAAAAATATACTATTTTTCATTATTTCAATAACTGTTCAATTCATATTGAGTTATTTTACTGATTTTCATTGGACTGGATTTCTAATGCTTAATATAGGCTTATGTTTCATGGGATATTATATATTATCCATAACACATAAAAGTATCTTATACAATAGCTTTATGAGTGTATTTCTACTATGGCTTTTTTATGCTTTTTGGATCAATCACAATAATGAAGGGATTATGTATAGCCGAATAGCTATGCTTTTTAATATTCCTAATGCATATATACTTATATTTGTACAAGCATTGTTTGGAGGACTTTTAAGTCTACTTTCTGGATGGGTATTTGTTAGATGGAATAGTAAATAGAAAATTATTGTAAAAAAACAAAACTGACAATATTAGCTCCCATTTTCAATGCTTTTTCACGAGCATCGGGTGTGTCATTATGAATTTCTGCATCTTCCCATCCATCACCAAGATCACATTCAAAGGAATAAAAGCATACAAGCCTACCTTTCCAAAAAAGACCTAATCCCTGGGGTGGTTTATTGTCATGAGCATGAATTTTAGGCAAGCCATTCAAAAATTTATATTTTTGATTATATAATGGATGATCGAAAGGAACTTTTTGCCAAGTAAGTTCTGGAAATACTTTCAGCATTTCTCTTCTAAAAAAAATATCTAACCCATAATTATCATCGGCATGTAAAAATCCTCCTGCTATAAGATACTCTCTAATATTTTTTGCTTCAGTAGCGCTAAAAAGAATATTTCCATGTCCTGTAAGATGTACCATAGGATATCGAAAAAGCTCTGCACTGCCTACCTCTACCGTGGGAATTTCAGGAGTGAGATTTGTTTTTAAATTTTGATTACAAAATTTAATTAAATTGGGAAGAGATGTAGGATTGGCATACCAATCCCCTCCTCCATTATATTTTAATAACGCTATTGAATTTTGAGCAGTTAATAGCTTACTTATTAAAAAAAAACCAATGATAAGTTTATACATTATTCAAAGGTATAATGTCAATAATTATTTAGCTACATTCACCGCTCTTTTTTCGCGGATTACCGTTACTTTTATTTGTCCTGGATAGGTCATATCGGTTTGAATTTTTTGAGCAATTTCAAATGATAAATCTTCACTTTCTTTATCGGAAATTTTATCACTTTCTACAATTACTCTCAATTCTCTTCCCGCTTGAATTGCAAATGCTTTTTCCACTCCAGAGTAATTACTTGCCAAAGTTTCAAGATCGGTAATACGTTTCATATAACTTTCCATTACTTCTCTTCGAGCTCCAGGTCTAGCACCCGAAATAGAGTCACATGCTTGTATAATTGGAGAGATTACATATTTCATCTCAATTTCATCGTGATGAGCACCTACGGCATTACAAACAGCTGGATGTTCGCCATATTTTTCACATATTTTCATTCCCAAAAGTGCATGACTCAATTCTGATTCTTCATCAGGTACTTTTCCAATATCATGAAGCAATCCGGCTCTTTTGGCTAATTTTGGATTTAAGCCTAATTCCGCTGCCATAGTTGCACATAAATTGGCGGTCTCTCTGGAGTGCATCAATAAATTTTGACCATAACTAGAACGGAAACGCATTCTTCCAATATAACGAATCAATTCTGGATGCATTCCTTGAATATTCAAATCCAAAATAGTACGCTCACCAATTTCAACAATATGATCTTCTAATTGTTTTTGAGTTTTTAAAACAACTTCTTCAATACGTGCTGGATGAATTCTTCCATCAGCTACCAATCTTTGAAGTGAAAGACGAGCAATCTCTCTTCTAATTGGATCAAATCCTGAAATGATAATAGCTTCTGGCGTATCATCTACGACAAGCTCACAACCCGTAGCTGCTTCAATTGCACGGATATTTCTACCTTCACGACCAATTATTTGACCTTTTTGGTCATCACTTTCAAGATTGAAAACCGAAACCGTATTTTCAATTGCATGTTCTGAAGCGGTTCGTTGTATCGTTTGAATAATTACTTTTTTAGCTTCTTTGTTTGCCTTATTCATCGCTTCATCATATACTACTTTTGCTTGACGCATAGCCTCACTTTCGACTTTTGATTTTACAGCTTCAAGCAATTGTTCTTTAGCTTGTTCTTTGGACAAACCAGATATTT